>NZ_JACJFF010000060.1:0-32479 GCF_014164465.1 Vibrio sp. SG41-7
GCCGGCATAGAGCCAGCGCTTTTGAAATCAGATTACTCTTCGTCGAACTGTTTGGTCGTGAATGAGTCTTCGATTCTGTTGAGTTCTTCTTGATCTTTCACTCGCTGTTCTTCTTGGCGAATGACTTTTGCTTCATTGAAGCGTTTCTTTTCCGACTTAGTCAGAAATTTTACAGCTTTCTTGTTGGTCAGTGCGTAAGCAACTACGTCTTCGCCTTTTTCTCTGCGGTCGTTTACACGTTGTGAGAAACGTTCATTGTCGCGAGCTTTACGCTCCGCTGAGGTCAACTTGCTCATGCTTTAAAGCCTTTTCAATTATTCATGGTAGGGAATCTACGCTTAGCGAAACAACGGGGAAGTGCTCTGAATTGGTGGAACTGTGTATCACATCCGCTCAACTGAGTTTAGCCCATTTGTATGCTGGTGGCGCATCTTAGCACAAAGGCTTGAGCATGCAGGTATGCTATTCGAGGGATTAAACAGAACAACCCACAATTTTCTGTTGTGGGTTGAGATTGCATTGCGGGCTGAAATTGTTTGCGGGCTGAGATTATATGGTGGGCTGAAAGTGTCTTTTGGGGTAACGGTTACCGTTGATGAAAGTGGGAACAGGAAAGAGCGGTTAGATTAAATCTTCTCGATATATAAGATCACTTCGCCTACTTTAAAACCAAATTTAGACATCTCAGTTTTGTTGAACAAGCGTTTGTCGTCCATCAAGAACATCCAGTCGTCTAGCACCACTTCATAGGTGCTGCCGTCTACTTCGATTTCTAAGTCATATTTCCAATACAGAGCAGAACCTAGAGTCTCGCCATAAGCGGTACCGACTACATCATTAGCTGTGCCCGAATAGGTGTTTTCGCCGGTTTTTATTAGGTTCCAAACACGTGTTGAGCGCTCGCCATCAGCAAAAGAGAACCACTCTTTGATTTCTCCTTTGTCACCGTCCCAAGTCGCGACAAGCTTAGCGTCAAAACGGCGTAATA
This sequence comes from Vibrio sp. SG41-7, assembly GCF_014164465.1. Taxonomy (NCBI): domain Bacteria; kingdom Pseudomonadati; phylum Pseudomonadota; class Gammaproteobacteria; order Vibrionales; family Vibrionaceae; genus Vibrio; species Vibrio sp. SG41-7. The sequence goes on from NZ_JACJFF010000060.1 coordinate 989, forward strand.
GGTTACCAGAGCGGTCGAGTACCATCCCGTAAGCCATTAGCTCGCCATTGAAAAAGGTTTCAAGCTTGAGCTCTGGCGTAGTATCTACGTGGTTTTCTAAACTTGCAGAGCCACAACCCGCTAGCCAAGTGAGTGAAAACAGTGCCAAAGCAAATTTTATTATTGTTGTTTTTGGATTCATTTGTTCAAACCTAATAGTTGTTTGCGTAGACCGGGCTCAGATGTGTTTTCAGATAACCAAATCGCGAGAAAGGCTTCACCAAATTGCTTGTCTTGGATGGTGCCGATGGGTTGCTCATCGAAATAGAAGCGACTTACGTTGTCTTCAGCAACTCGGATAGTCAGCGTGCTGCCTTCCTCAACGTTGGGCCACATTGCGTACAAAGGCTTCAACCAACGTTGGATATTGTTGTTGGAGTAACCAAGTTTGCTCCACTGGTCTTTGGTTGCGTCTACAAGGTCTTTGCTGTCAATTGCTCGGTAGTACTCAAGTTTCAAGGCGCGCTCAGAGTTAGAAGGAGTGGTGTAGAACTCTGCAGAATACAAAGTCCAAAACAAGTAACTCATTTCTCCCTGACCGCGCTTATTTAAATCATCGACAGCAGAAGCTTTGGCATTCCCGACAAATAGGAGTGCTGCGCAAATGAGGATTAGGGTGGCTAAGCTAAATAATCGATTTCTTGATTGCACGCTTGCTTGAGTGCGAACGCGACTAACATCGCTCTCAGATTTGAACGCTTGCGTAGAGTTGCGTGGAAAAGCCATAAGTCACCTCGTTGTTGCCATTTTGGGTTGTATTAAGTTGGAGTAAGCGGCCACCAGTAAGGGCAACAAAATCCCCCAACTTATTGCAAGGGCAGCTAACACCGATGCGTCTGGCCAAGTAGTCAGAAGGGCGCCTGCTTTGATGCCTCCCCAATAACTACTAGTACCTGCTACGAACCCTATGACAAACAAGATCACTTTCGAGCATTTTAAAAGCCAATTTAGGCTGTGGTTAAAACTGATTAAAAACATGATCCACAGGCAAACGAGCCACACTGGGAACCACGATTGATTAGCAATTTCAGAGTCGACGGCAAACACGCCGAAGTGAAGTAAGAGGCTATCAAGCAACAGCCCCAATGGTAATAAAATGAGTATTTTCAGATCGCTACTGCGAGTAGGGGAGAGAAGGAAGTGAACGGCCACAATCAGTGGCGCCACGAACGGGGCTTGCGCGGTAAAGAACGCGCTGCAAACCCAGGTCGCTTGAAACAGAACGAGATTAATAATCCAAAACCGTTTCATCTTTTGCTCCAAAGTAACGAGGTTTTCTAGCAACTAAGTGATGAGTACTGATCACGCGCTCTTTGAATGCACCTTCACAGTAGCAGAAATAAAAGATCCACAAGCGCTTAAACTCTTCTGAATAGCCGAGAGACTCTAACTCTTCCCAACTGTTTTCAAAGGCAACATTCCAATCGTTAAGCGTTCGCGCGTAGTGCAGGCCAATGTCATCGATTTCTTGGACAACAAGGTCTGTACTGGTCGCAAGGTGTTGGGTCATCACTGAAACCGAAGGGAGACAGCCGCCAGGGAATATGTACTTCTGAATAAAGTCGACGCCTTTGCGATATTTGTCGTAACGACTGTCGGCGATGGTGATTGCTTGAATCAGCATTTTGCCTGATGGTTTCAACAGTGAAGAACATTTCTCAAAGAAGGTCTGTAGATATTCATGTCCGACCGCCTCAATCATCTCGATAGAGACCAACTTGTCATACTCACCAGTGAGGTTGCGATAATCCTCTTTAAGCAAGGTGATTTTGTCGGTTAAGCCAAGCGCTTTGACTCTCTGTTCTGCAAGCGCGTGTTGGGCATCTGAGATTGTGGTAGTGGTGACATGGCATCCGTAGTGTTGCGCCATGAATATCGCTAAGCCACCCCAGCCTGTGCCTATCTCGACCACGCTGTCTTTCTCTGACAACTCTAATCGCTCACAGATGGTTTTCATTTTGTTTTGCTGAGCTTTGGATAGGGTTTCTGCTTCTTCGCTGTAGATAGCGGAAGAGTATTGCATCGAGCTGTCTAAGAAGCGTTCATACAACTCATTGCCAATGTCGTAGTGCGCAAGAATATTACGTTTAGAGCCTTGCTCGGTATTGGCATTCTTACGACGCAACAATAGGTTTTTGATGCGAGAAATCCATTGCGTTTTATCGTCAAGCTCGTCGAGTTGAGATTGATTTCGAGCCATGATTTGAATCACTTTGGTGAGATCTGGGCTTGTCCATTTTCCATCAATGTAGGCCTCAGATGCGCCAATACTGCCGTCAATCACGACATCTCTAAAAAAGGTTGCATCGTGAATCACGATTCGACCTTTCAAGTCGGCTTCTCGATCGCCGAACACCGAATGCTGGTCGCGCTCAATGATCTCAAGCGTCGCGAATTGCAGGCTTTCTAGAACCTTAAAGATTAAAGCTCGATATTTACAGTTGCTTGAAACAGCAACGGCTTTAGCTTGTTGTTCAATGTTGTTGTTTTGTTTGGCAAGCTGTTCCATGTAAACCTCGCTGATAACTCATTCTAATATTTTGTGCCAACTAAGCTGGGTTATGCCCTTGGTTGGAGCGAACCCAAGCTAAGGTCGAGTTCTATCATTTAGTTGCTGTGAAGACACTTAAGATGTTGAGTCTGGGTGCCCCACAAACGGTACTTTCTTCAGGAATAATTTGAGAGCCTGATAATAAATGCCCATCACGACTTTTATCGTCATCGCCGGAATCTTGAATACCGTTCGTCTAATGTTTGTCTTGGTTACTGACTGTTTCGTCAAGGCCAGTGTCGCATCGAAAAGCTTGTCGTCTCGGCGGCTTTCGATATGAACTAACGTGCGTTTCGCTGGTGGCTTAATCTTCCAAAAATAAGTCATATTCAAATCCATGAACGGCGAAACGTGAAACTCTTTCTTAACCTTTAATTCTTGGTGCATGTCGATCAGGTAGTAGTGTCTTTCTCGCCAAGGCGTGTTACTCACTTCAGCCAACATGTACTTACAATCCCCTGTTTCGTCGTAACAGAAGAAACAGTTGATTGGGCTGAAGTAGATGCCTAAACAGCGGCACTGAGCCAGCATCGTCACACGGTTTGAATCAGACCAAACCCCACCAAGTTGTTGCACTTTGGAAGCTATACGTTGTTTAAGTGATTTTGGTTCATCCGTGGTGGCATTTTCTTTTTTTTCAGCGAGATAATCCGATTCGACAAAGCGAATCGGGTTGTACCATCGAGTTCCGAACAGCGCACTACGCGCTGTGGTTTGGGGCAGCTCATCAAGATCTAACCCCATCATATACAGCTGATAGCTAAACTCATGAGTGATGTCGCCAAAGCGGCGGTGTCTGACGTTGCCCCAATAGATACCGCTGAGCTCTTCACTCTTTTCGGATGCGATCTCCATTTCGGATGTCAGGGTTTGACTGTTCATAGCGCTGAACTCGTACTCAAATCTAAACCGAAGCGTTTGGTCACATCGAGTGCACTGTGGACACCGTCTTCATGGAAGCCGTTGTACCAGTATGCGCCGGCGAAGTGCGTCTGGTTTTTGCCACAGATCTGTTCGCGCTTGTGCTGAGCCTCTACTGTGTTCGAGTTAAGTACCGGGTGATGATAGACAAAGCTGCGAATGATTTTTTCTGGGTCGATGGCTTCGCTCTGATTCAAGGTGACACAGAAGGTGTCCTGGCTTTCGATGCCTTGTAGAATGTTCATGTTGTATGTCACACAGGCAGGCCGCTGACTGTCGCCATCCAACATGTAGTTCCAACTTGCCCATGCAAGCTTTCTGTCTGGTAACAATCGGGTATCGGTGTGCAGAACCACTTCATTGCGGCTATATGGGATCTCGCCCAGTACCTGTTGCTCTTGTTCTGTTGCATCACCAAGCAGACGTAAGGCTTGGTCTGAGTGACAAGCAAAGATTACTTCGTCGAAACCTTGTGTGCTGCCATCTTCAAATTCAATCGTGATGCCCGTTTCTTGGCGAGTCACTTGTTTAATCGATGTATTCAGTGCAACGGGTTTGTTTAAGCGTGAAAGGATGATTTCAACATAAGAACGCGATCCTTTTGGAATCACATACCACTGAGGACGGTTCGCGATATCGAGCAATCCGTGGTTGTAGAAAAACTGGATGAAGAACTTGAGCTCAAATTCTTCCATCTCTTCCAAGCTTGTCGACCAAATCGCCGCGCCCATCGGTAGGATATAGTGCTGACTGAAAAAGTCGGAAAACTGGTTTTCACGTAGGAAATTGCCAAGGGTTACGTCTGGTGTGAACTCATTACTTTCAAACTGAGCCTTACACAGTTTATTGAACTTGAGAATGTCAGAGACTAAAGACCAAAATTGAGGTTTGAAAATATTACTTCGTTGAGCAAACAGAGAGTTGATGCTGTGGCCGTTGTACTCAAACTTAGTGGTGGTGTTGTGGACGCTGAAGCTCATCTCAGTCGGTTGCCTTTCGACACCGAGTTGTTCTAGAAGCTGATTGAAATTCGGGTAGGTTCGATCGTTGAATACGATGAAACCTGTATCTATCGAAAACGCCGAGCCTTGATGTTCAATATCAACGGTCGCGGTGTGCCCCCCAACGTAATCGTTCTTTTCGAATACGGTCACGTCGTGGTGCTTATCTAATATGTGTGCGCAAGTGAGTCCAGAGATACCTGACCCAATAATGGCGATTTTCTTCATTGTTATACCATCCTTGAAGCGAGTTTTTGCCAAACTGGAGTTGGAAGCATTCTTAGTAGCTTCATCAACATGATGAATCGTCTTGGGAAATCGATTTCACTCTTTCCTTGAGCAATACCATTTACGATTCGCTGAGTTGCGGCCTCACTACTAATAATCATAGGCATAGAGAAGGTATTTCGCTCGGTTAATGGCGTTTCAACAAAGCCTGGGTGCACAATTGAGACATGAATGTTGTGCGTTGCCAGATCAACCGACAGTGTTCTGCCTAAGTAGGTGAGGGCTGCCTTTGAAGCGCCATAAGCCTCGGCTCTTGGCAAAGGTAAAAAGCTGGCGCTGGAGCTTACTAAAACCAAACGGCCGCCGGGCTTGATGTTTTTTAGCCAGGCTTTAAGGGCGTAGCCAATTGAAATTAGATTGATGTTGATGACGCGCTCGAAAAGCTCAGCATCAAAATTCACTGGGTCGTTGATGTATTCACAATCACCCGCATTTAAAATCAGCAGATCGAGCGGCTTGTCTTGGTCGAGCTCTGGGAAGTTGTGGTAATCGGTCAGATCGAAACAGAGCGGCGTAATGGATGAATGCGCGATGTCTGTCTCATGAGAATCAACCAAGGCTTGCAGTTTGTCTGGGTTACGGCCACAAGCAATCACCTGATGCCCTTGTTGAGCGTAATCGATAGCGAGTGATTGGCCGATACCTGAGGTCGCGCCTGTGATCATAATACGCATTATTGGCTCGCTCTCTTTTTGATGGATTTGATGGCGCAGCCCAGAACTGGAATGTGTTCGTACAACATAGAGCCGACATCAAGATAGTCTCTGTGATAAACCACTTGGCCGTCGAGCATCTTGAGGTGGCTGTGTCCTTGTACTTCGATTGGCTTTTGCCCATTTAATTGCTTGTGAGCAAACTGCATTGTCCAATACACCGAAGCTTCGTCGTTCACTTCGAAAGTGTGTTCGATATGGAAGTAACAGCTCGTTACCTGGGTGTAGAGGTTCTCGAAGTAGTGCGTAAGCGCCGAAATGCCGCTGACATGATGCAGCGGGTCTTGGAATTCAATATCAGGGTGATAAACCGTCTTAAGCATGTCGAAATTGTCGGTTCCGAGTTCTCGATACATGTTGAGAAAGTTATCAAGCCATAGAGAGTTATCCATAATATTCACTCTAATTATTTGAAGAAGGCTAAGGCTCTCAATCGTGCTTCTTTGTGCTCAACGATGGGTTGCCAGTATTCGCTGTCTATTCCGTTTTTAGCGATAAAGTCATGTGGGAAATGAACATGTTTATCTGGGATGTTTTGCAGCTCTGGTATGTACTTACGAATAAAAATTCCTTTTGGATCAAACTTTTCACTCTGAGTGATTGGATTGAAAATTCGAAAGTAGGGTTGAGAATCACAGCCAGTACTTGAGGCCCACTGCCAGCCACCATTATTCGCGCTGAAATCACCATCGATAAGGTGCGACATAAAGAAACGCTCACCCCAACGCCAATCGATCAGCAGGTGCTTGGTTAGGAAGCTTGCCACCACCATTCTTAGCCTATTGTGCATCCAGCCTGTCTCAACCAATTGACGCATCGCTGCATCAACTAATGGGTAGCCTGTTTTTCCTTCGCACCACGCCTTGAAGCTAGGGTTGTCGTGATACCAATCTAAGCCGTTGTATTTCTGCTGAAAGTTCGCACCTTTAACCAGTTTAGGATGATGGAACATCAAATGCTTATAAAAATCTCGCCAAATCAATTCATTAAGCCAAGAAAAGGCTGGCAGTTGTGTGTCAAACAACAAATCGGGTTGTTGCTGAATCAACTGAATCGCTAACCAACGTGGGCTTACAGCGCCAATCGCCAAATAGGGGGATAGTCCAGACGTGCCTTTTATCGAGGGAATGTCTCTAAGGCGAGAATAGTCATTAACTTTATTGCTTAAGAAATTGGGAATCACGCTCTCAAGCACGTCTTGGCTTAGTGGCCAACGGCTTGAATCAACACGCGGAAAGTCAAAATCGTAGTCAGCGGAGATTCTTAAGGCTTTTGAGTCGTCAGAAAGTTGTGATTGTGGACGCTGAGTTTGTTGAAGCGGTGTTTGTTGAAGCTTAGCGGGCGCGACAGGTGCTGGGCTGCAAATGATACCTTTCACCTGAACTTCTTTTAACCATGCGTTTTTGAAAGGTGTGAACACCTTGAACATCTCACCTTGTTTATTCAGCACGCTACCTAATGGCAGAATCGTATCGCAGTCGGTTATTTTCAGCTTTATACCACTAGCGATTAAGCGTTTGTCACGTAACTGCTCGTCTACTTCAGGCTCAGAATTGGCGTAAATACACGTCGCATCAAGCTGTTTGTAAAGATGAGTGAGTTGTACTGCTTGGTCGTCAAAATCGCGGGCTTTGAGGTGCAAAAGATCGATCCCAAATTCAGCGAGTTGGGATTCAAGTTGCTGCAGGTGACGATAGATTAAATCGGCTTTGATTGGCGCAAGGTGGTGTTGCTGCCATTGCTGTGGCGTTGAAATGAAAACGGCGGTCGTCACACCGTTTTCAACTGCCGCGACGAGCGCTGGGTTATCGTGAATCCTCAGGTCTCGTTTTATCCATAGAATGTCGCTCAATATCCGTATCTCAGCTTAAGTTCTTGTGGGTGCGGGTTTAGGTAAACTTGTGATTCAAGGTACTCGTTTGGGTATTCCATCAAGTAGTGGTTAATCAGTGTTAGTGGAACTAACAGAGGAACTAGCCCTTCTCTGAATGATGAAATCTGATTGGTAAGCTCTTGCTTGTGCGCGCTACTCAATTGTTTCTTAAAGTAACCTTGCAAATGATGCAGAGTATTGGCGTGGCTACCACGGTTCGCGTGGTGAGATAATGCCGTCATCAAGCCTTCAATATATTGTTTTGCCAACTCATCGATTTCAAGCTCGTTGCTTGCTAATAATTTCCCAAGTTTCTTATAGCCTTCAATGTGGTGACACATTACCAGGTACTTGTGAGCGCTGTGGAATTGAATCAGCTTGTGTTTAGTTACGCCTTCGTCAACAAGGTTGAGCCACTTTTGATAAGTGAAGACACGTGTCATGAAGTTTTCGCGTAAAATAGGGTCATTGAGGCGACCATTTTCTTCAACAGGAAGTAATGGGTTGCCTTCCATCACTTGTTTGGTGAACAAGCCAACGCCTGTCGATTCAGAGCCACGCCCATGGTGGTGGTAAATTTTTACTCGCTCCATGCCACAGGTTGGGCTTTTCTGACACACAATAAAGCCAGCGATGTGTTGGTTGTTCATTGAATAATTTTGACCGAACTCGATCAGTTCATCGGTGACATCGCCAGAACCATCTGGGCGAGAAACATGGATGATGTCGTCTAACATTCTTGTCTGACGGATGGTTGGTCGAGGCGTTGGAAGCCCAATGCCCATCTCTGGGCAAACAGGTTCCAACTCTACGTAATCTGCCAGATCGTCGGTGCAGAAGCGCGAACGTTTATGACCAGTATCGAACCGAACTTTATGACCGGCGACACATGCACTAATGCCTATTTTTATTTTTTTATCCATTGGTCAATTCCTTACGCTCATTGCTCGTTGTTATTCTTATATTGTGTGTTTTGTTGCTTATTAAACATTACTTTAGTTCGGTTTTTACTTTGCTTACTAGCCAACTCTATGAATCTTGTGAGGTACCCGGTAAATCTTTTCAATCTAATAAATGTATTTACCCAGTGGGTTGAATAACTGGCTCACACCTTTTGTGAAGTAAAGCGCATCACTTGAAACAGTTAAACACACACAACCTTCTTTGGTGGCTGGTTGGTGGGTGTGGTCACCATCTAACCAGATGAAGTCGCCTTTGTTGTAGACGCCCATTTCGTCTTCGAAACTGCCTTCTAAAAGAAGCGTAATCTCAAAGCCTTTGTGGGTGTGGCAAGGCACTTGTCCATCTTTGTCGATGTGCAGCAAGCTGGTGTGATGAGCTTCGTCATCAAAATCGAGTCGCGCTCGCGAAATTTTGCCTAAGTTCATCCAGTCTTTTCTCGCCACTGAGTTCAACGCGCGAGGAATAGTGAACGTGGTGTCTGCAACCGTAACTTGCTGAACTTCGGGTGTCACTTCGATAGCTTGAGATGAATCAGCAGTGATCTGGTCGATAGCGTCAAAATCAAATTCTTCGTCATCGGATAGGAGCGCATCCATTTCGCTGTCAGAAAGTTGAAGCCCTGATGTATCACTTTCAAAGACTGAGTCAGCAGCTTGCGCCGTCAGCATGCTTACTTGTTGTTGGCAGTGTTCACACAGTTCTACATGGCTAGAGACAATCAAAGAAACTGAGTCTGCAAGTGTGCCATCGACAAAATCTTTCAAAATTGCGGCATTTGGGTGGTGTTTAATCATGATCTTGTTCCCCCATGTGAACCTTAAGTTTGGCTAAAGCGAGTCTTAGACGTGATTTCACGGTTCCAAGTGGGACGCCAAGTTGTTGAGCGAGTTGCTCTTGTGACAACTCCTGAAAGTAAACGCCTTTAACAATCGTTTTCTGAGCCAAAGGCAACTTCTCTATTTGAGTCATTACATGGCGGCTCATCAAATGATCACCAAACGGTAATTCATCACTTTGAGATTCCGCGACCATTGCATCTATTGGCCAAATGTCGTCAGCGATGGTTTGCTCTGCTTTAGCTTTTACCTTTCTTAGCATGTCGAAAGCAGCGTTTCGCATCACGGTGTAGACCCAAGTAGTCCCAGCGCCTTTCTCTTCGTTGTAGAGATGCGCTTTCTTCCAAACGTTAGTCATTGTGTCTTGAACTAGCTCGTTTGCAGCAGCCTCGCTGCCCAATTTGCTGATTCCAAAACGCTTGATCTTAGGTGCGAAGAACTTGAACAAACAGGTGAAGGCTTGTTTGTCTCGGTCTGAACCAACCAAAATCAACCAGCTTGAGAGCTCTGTAGGTACCTTATTTTCATTAGGTAGTTTGTTGTCGGGGGTAATGACATGCTCCTTGCCGTTCCCTGAACTTCTGCTTTCGACTTGCATAGTACTTAACCATCATGCGAATTTGAGTGGCACTACGTGAAAGGAGAAGGTCGGGATCACTTTAATTTAAATTAATTTCCACTATACAAAATTATAGTGAAGAAAAGTGCTTATTGCCCCGTAATGATTTGATTCAAAAAAGGAACTAAAGAAGGAAAGCTAGCGGGTTCGGTAAATTCTGTTTTCTTTTCCAATGGGATAGGCATCATTTCGAGTAATCGCGCACAGATCCATCGTGGACTTTCGAAGTCTGGAGTGGGGTAGAGCGTTCTGATTGAATCGTGGTCTCGAAACAGCTGTATCAAGAATGCAGTAAATACGTTCGGTACTTTGCATTCTAGATCTGGCCAATGAGGTAATAACCTGAATTGGCTTTTTATCAGGTCATCGTCGTCTCGAAATGATCCCTGAAGCTGAACCAGTTGTTGACCTTCGACATCGATTTCCAAAATTTGGTCGTCAGACATGTTGAAATCAACGATGGACACTTTGGTTCCCCAAGAACTGAGATGTTCAGAGTTGGTGCTGTCTTGGGTGGCAATAATGAACCCATCTCCTTGGGCCGCATGTACAACCATAGCAAGATATTTTGGTTCAAAGATGCGTAGCCTCTGACGACCTCCGGGCAGAAGGAATATCGGAAGGGGAAATATGGCGAGCTCGAGAGAAGACTCTACGAGTGCCTCTGGTTCGGCGTCTGTCCGTGTGGTCTGGCTCGATGAATTCGGCACATAGCACTCCTTAGTTCAAATGTAATTTGAGAAGATATACGCGGAGTCGGTGGTGTTCGATCAATTGATTGTGGTTGTTGTTATTGGGTGATGAGCTACAGACATGAGCCAAAGCAGATGATTTTTTGTTGCACATGCTCATAAATTCATTGTTTTTACCTTCTTTCATACGCGTCATTAGGTAATATATGTACGAATAGCAAGCGGATGGGTAGTCGCCAGACGATGCTTCTATCTAACCTTCTTCTTTACCTGACATCGCATCAAAGGAATGGTCATGATTGTTATATATGGTATCAAAGAGTGCTTGAATCCAATTAAGTTGCAGCTCTCTAATGTGTTGCAACAGTGCTTAAACAGTGAAATGGGTTTACCCGATGACAAGCGAGCGCATCGATTTGTACCATTGGAGCGGGATGATTTCTTTTATCCAGAAGGAAGAACAGAAGCCTATACCGTTATAGAGATCAATATGATGGAAGGTCGAGCGGTCAACACCAAGAAGCGCTTAATTAAGAAGATATTTTCTGAGATAGAGAAGCAGTTAGCTATCTCTCCTATTGATATCGAAATAACCATCAAGGAACAACCTGCACACTGTTGGGGGTTTCGAGGAATGACCGGTGATGAAGCCCAAGACCTGAAGTATAAAGTGAAGGTCTAAGGTCTAAGGTCTCAGGACTAAGTTCTAAGGTCTCAGGACTAAGTTCTAAGGTCTCAGGACTAAGATATATTCCACTTCAAACATTGGATTTAAATATTACTGAGAGCGGCTTTAGAAAAACACTAAGCCGCTTGTTATTGAAGAAGACCAATAGAGAAGGTTAAACCATTAGCTCTCGTCGTTCTCTTTTAGGTAACGGTGCCAGTTGGCATTGATGACATCAAAGTGCTCCACACAGAACTCTTTCCTATCTTTCAAATAGTCGTTCTCCACTTCATCGAGCAAGTTCTTGTAGGCATCAGGATCGCTGCCATACACCAAGCATAACGTGGAGAAGTAACGCTGTAGATCAAAGCTGTGCTCATCAATGTATTCACCCAAGTCGTAATACTCAGGGCGGTCTTCTGACTCGAAAGCGAACATGTCAGCTGCGCTGATTGCGGCATCACCTCCATGTTCTACATAGTTAAGTAAAAGCACTGTCGCGAGGTTATCAACGGCATCTTCCTCTTTGCCCAGTATGGCAATATTCTGGTCTTCGATATAAGCGTGCCCAGCTTCGTGCAGTAGAGTATGAAGCAAGGTATCGATAGCACCAGTTTGCGCGGTCTTTCCATACTCTTTTTCGTATTGATTCTTTTCAAAGTAATTAAGCGACTCAGAGTAGAAGCTATAGGGGATAAGCATTTGATGCGTTTGTGGATCGTAGAGTGGACCTTCTTCCCCGCCGTATTGAATGGTTAATGGCTTTTCAAACATGAAGAGTTGGTTTGACAGGTCAATCACAGTGTCATTGACGCCACTGTTTTGAATTTCACGTTTGAGCTGCTCTTCTTCAGTATTTTGTGGTGAAGAGAACTCAACGATCAGGTTATTTTGGGTTGTTTGTTCACTAGATGCATAAGTTGCGGCAAACGCTGAGCTAAGGACTAGGCTGTAGGTCAGTGTTCGTTTCAATAATGTCATCGGCTATCCTTGTGATTATGCTGCGATTCAGGCTCGGTGTTAAGGTGATCCCCCTAAGTCATGTAACTCAAGTTACGCGATCCAAGTTATGTACCTTACGCTGTTTAAGCTGTTTAAGCCGTTTAAGCCGTTTAAGCCGTTTAAGTGATTTGAGTTAATTAAGTTATTTACTGTGGTTAGATTACAAGTTTAGACTGAATTTTGAAGAATCGAGGACAGCAATTTTTGAAGTCGACACTGGCTGATTAATGAGTGACCCGCTTTGAGGTTTGGGTACAAAGAATTGGCGAGCTGAATGACCAGCGTTGATGTGATTCGTTTCTGTTGGTAATTGATAGATAAATTTCGGTTCAAGTGAACCCTTGTGCTATACTCCGCGCCCCAATCCGAATTGGCTTGTTAAATCTTAGGAAATTATTATGAGTGTTAAAAACGAACTTCAACAAATTAACAACCGTCTAGACAAGTGTCGCAACAAGTTAGCGGCTGCTAAAACTCGTAATGATCGTCCTGTTGTTCGTCAATTTGAAGACGAGATTAAGAAGCTAACCAAGAAAATTGCTCAGTTGAAACACAAAGAAAGCTTCGATGTAAATCAAGAGCGTAAGTCTTTGGTTGATATGCCATTTAGCCGTGAGATTACAAAAGCTGAGCAAGCGGATATGGGTAAACTTAAGAAGTCTGTAAAAGGGCTCGTAATTGTTCACCCAATGACGAAGATCGGTAAAGAGCTTCGCATTGAGGTTATGACTGGTTACGCACCGAAAAAATTCTAATTACCAGTGATGGTGATGAAAGAGGAGCTAGTAATAGCTCCTTTTTGCTTTTTTAGGTATTAAAAAAGCAGAGTCAGCGGCAAGGATACTCACGCCGTTATCAACTTTTTGGAGGTGATTGTTGTCACAAATCCTTTTATCTCCTATAAAAGTTAACGTGTCACTAACATGACACCAAGTGAACGCAGTAATGTGTTCGCTTTTCGAATCTACAATTTCTCTCCAGTTTGTATAAATATAGGTAGAGCAGCACAGATAATTACAGATAAAACTAGACTCATTAAGGAAGATGAGAACGTAAAAAAATAGAGGTTATATGAATCAATTAATTTCAATTGGACCACTAGAATCCTTCCTAATCGCGATTAGTGTTTTGTTTCTAGGTCATTTCGTCAATGCAAAGCTTCCGGTTCTCAAAAAGTACAATATTCCAGAGCCCATTGTCGGCGGCTTGATTGTCGCTTTTGCTATTACAGCCCTGCACTTTAACGGCCTTGATCTTGAGTTTTCCTTGCCCCTGCAGAACACGTTTATGTTGATGTTCTTTGCAACGGTCGGCCTTGCGGCGAACTACACGCAGCTGATAAAGGGTGGTGCTAAGGTATTCCTATTTTTAGGGGTTGCCTCGGTTTACATCATTATCCAAAACGGTGTAGGTGTAACACTTGCGACGGCACTAGGCCTTGAACCCTTGATGGGTTTGATTGCTGGATCTATCACGCTTTCGGGGGGGCACGGCACGGGCGCAGCTTGGTCTCAAACTTTTTCAGACACGTTTGGCATTGCCAATACTCTAGAAATCGCGATGGCTTCAGCGACGTTTGGTTTGATTATCGGTGGTATTATCGGTAGCCCAGTAGCACAAAAGCTGATTGATAAAAACCAGCTTGAATCTGAGTACGGCACTGGCACACAAACCCACGAACGTTTTCCTGAGCTTGTTACTTACAACGAGTATGAAGAAGACAAAGTAACAGCGAAGAAGGTGATTGAAGTATTGTTCATTCTTCTTATCTGTATCTCGGGGGCGAAATACCTAGAAGAGTGGGTGGCGACTTTTGAAATTTCTTGGTTGATGATTCCTGACTTCGTTTACGCGTTGTTTATCGGTGTGTTCATCACTAACGTTTTTGAAGTGACTAAACTGCATAAGACTGACAGCGAAACGGTCGATATTCTTGGTACGGTGTCATTGTCGCTGTTCCTAGCGATGGCGCTAATGAGCCTTAAGCTTTGGAACATCTTTGACCTTGCGATTCCGTTCTTGGTTATCCTTGCGGTTCAGGCAGTGGTGTTGGGTATATTCTCTTACTTTGTGACGTTCAAAGTAATGGGTTCTAACTACGACGCAGCGGTTATGGCGGGTGGTCACTGTGGTTTCGGCCTAGGTGCAACACCAACAGCGGTAATGAATATGGGTTCTTTGGTGAACCGATTCGGCCCGTCGCCACAAGCCTTCATGGTTGTGCCAATCGTTGGTGCCTTCTTTATCGATATCGTTAACCTGATCATCCTTCAAGGTTACATCTCGTTTATCGGTTAATGTTCGCCTGTGCTTAAATGCGATGAGCTCATCGCACTAAGATGAACACAAGAAAGCCAGTCTGTTGACTGGCTTTTTTTGTATTAGCGCCTCTAGAACTTATGCGGGTGAGCTTGCTTGTAGCTCTTTAAGAAGAGGGAACGCGGCTTTGGTGTGTTCTCCAGTGACGATGAATCCAACCAACTGGTTATCTTCATTGAAGCCTTTGGCGACAATGCCTTTAGGATCGAATCGAGTTTCCCAGCTCTGAGCAGTGTGAATATCGCGCCCTGCGAGCTGAATCGGGTAACTCGGTGTTTTCACCTTGGTGATCATATGAGGCAAGCTGAGCTTTGCTTCGCCCACTTTGATCTCTCCTTTATCCTTAGTCAGCTGCTTGGCCAACACGTTTGCAGACAAAATAGCGGGCTGCAAATAGGCCATCACACGACCTTCAATTTCAGCGCAATCACCAATCGCATACACATTGTTAGCACTGGTTTTCAGGGTGTCATCGACCACAATGCCTCTGTTTACCTTTAATCCCGCTTGGGTAGCTAAAGCCGTGTTTGGCCTTAGCCCTGCTGCGGCAATCACGATATCTGTTCGTATTAGCCGAGAAGAGGTGGTTTGTAGCCTAACTCCATCAGACAGGTAAGTCGCTCGACAAATCGCAGAGTCGGTTTCAACGGTAACCCCCGCTTTTGTCAGTTCCCTTTCCAATTCAAGCGAAACGAAAGGTGGCACAAGGCTATTCAACAGATAACTTGCAGGTTCGATAATCGTGACATCTTTGCCCGCAGTTTGAAGGTCGAATGCGAGCTCGACCCCAATCAAGCCTCCACCCATTACGGTGATGCGTTGAGCGTCATCGATCTGAGCTTTGTGTTTCTCGAACTCTTCCAAACTATTTAACGTAATGGTCGCGCTGTGTTTAAGCCCTTCCGCTGGTGGTATAAAAGGCGTCGCGCCCGTTGCTAATACCAACTTCGAATAATGGATAGTTTGTCCATCAACACGAACACACTGCTGCTTGGTATCGATTTCGCTGACTAAAGCCTTGGTTTTGACGACTACGTTGTACTGCTCAGCTAATTGCTGAGCGTTATTAACGGCTAAGGCTTGTGGTGTTTGAGCTTGGCTGAATACGTGTGAAAGATTCGGCTTACTATACTCAACTCCCGCATCTGCCGTGATCATGGTTATCGCGATATCTTGGTCAATTTTACGTACCATCTTTATGGTTTGTAGGGCGGCGAAACCACCACCCACAATCACAATGTTCGACATGTTACTTCTCCACAAATACTTCTTTGCCTAAATGGCATTCTGGGCAAAGGAAGTCATCCGGCACTTGTGCCCAAGGTGTTCCTGGTTCAACGCCTTGGTAGGGTTCACCCAATTGAGGGTCGTACACCCATTCACACACTGTGCAGCGCCAGCAAGTACAGTCTGCAGTGTGTACTGACTTATCTTGAGCTACTTCTGTTTCCTGCTCTGTCGTGTCTTTGAGCTCGGCAGTGGTGTTTGCCGGTGCTGGTGTGGCTTCAAGCGGTGTAACATTGCGTGATACTTGCTTTGGTGCGCTGACTTCGTCTGGATTTACACGCCAAACTTCAGCAAGTGTCATTCCGTAATCAATACATTGGCGAAGTGCGTCTGTATCTGGTTTCCAGTGAATATGCTGAGGTGCGCTCACTTCGAAGTTGGCTTCACGTAAGCGAGCGTCGATGCGTTTTACCGCACCGCCAGTCCACCCTGAAGAACCAAATGCTGCGGCTCTTTTTTCTGCAAAGCGCAGGCCGTGTACTTCTTCAAGTAGCGCGGCGATTTGCGGCATCATCACATTGTTCATGGTCGATGATCCAACAAGCACGCCCTTTGAACGGAAGATATTGGCAAGGATGTCATTCTTATCGTGCTTAGAGATATTGAAGACCTTGATGGCTGTTTCTGGGCTGCCTTTACGGATACCTTTTGCGATTGCGTCAGCCATCATACGAGTGTTATTGGACATGGTGTCGTAGACAATGATGATACGATCTTCTTTGTAGGCTTTAGACCACTCGTAATATTGCTCAACAATTTGCGTCGCGTTGTCACGCCAAATACAGCCATGAGAAGTCGCAATCACATCGATTGGCACGCCTAAACTCAGGACTTCTTCTATCTTCGCTTTCACCAAAGGCGCGAAAGGCGTCAGGATGTTCGAGAAGTAACGCAGACATTGGTCATGCAGCTCTACTTGGTCTAGTTGGTCATTGAATAGGTTCTCGTCGCAGTAGTGTTGGCCGAAAGCATCGTTACTAAACAGGATTTCATCACCAGTGAGGTATGTTGCCATTGAGTCTGGCCAGTGCAGCATTTTCATCTCTACGAAGATCAGTTGTTTTCCGTTACCGACGTCAAGAGTGTCACCGGTTTTGACGGTTCTGAAGTTCCAGTCTGGTTGGTGGTGGTGACCAACGATGGAGTTCACTCCCGCTTCCGTACAGTAAACAGGCGTGTTCGGAATTTTAGCCAGTAGCGCAGAGAGGGCGCCTGAGTGATCTTCTTCTGCATGCTGACAAATGATGTAGTCGATCTCGTTGATATCGATTTCCATCTCTAGGTTTGCAAGGAATTGTTCAGTAAAGCGATGATCGACAGTATCGACAAGCACTGTCTTCTCTTCACGGATCAGGTACGAGTTATAGCTGGTACCTTTGTTCATGTGGTATTCCTTACCGTGGAAGTGCTCGGTTTCCCAATCGTGGACGCCGACCCAATGAACATTTGATTTAACGTGAATAGTCATAATGATAATACCTTATTTAAATATCTAAGGCTCTCATTGCACTAGTTGTGCCATGTTTTTAAGTATTTGTTTTTATGGTGTTTGTTTGGTTTTTGAACGCCATGATGTGTCTTTATGACATTGTGGTTTATGTAATCAAAATAGACTTAGTGTGTCTTTATGACTAAGTGGTTGATGGTTGATGGTTGATGGTTAATAGTTGGTAATTGCTTGGATAAATAACAGATACAAAAAAGGCCAGACGGGAGTCTGGCCAAATAAGGCAGTGTGATTTAACTGTTAAAGTTATTAGCTTTATTAAAATTAACTAGACCTATTAGTGCTTTGAAGCCACTAATAAATACGAGCTATTAAAGCGTAGTAACCACTTCATCAAGCGCTAGACGCGCTTTTGGTTTACCGTGGTTGTAGTCTTCGCCGTCTTTGTGGAAGCCGATAGCCAGTGCTACATCAACAACGTGACCTTCCAGTTCGTCAGCAAACTCTTCGCCGATCATAGCGGCATCTACGCCTTCCATTGGTGTTGATGCAATACCAAGACGAGCCAGTGTGTGCATTGTGTTACCTAGTGCGATGTACACTTGAGACTTAGTCCAGTTACCGTTGAAACCCGTTTCGTCTGTGTTCATTTCTGCGAATGCGTAAGCACCTAAGAATTGCTCGTACATTTCAGCAGGTAGGTGACCAGAACTTACTTCTGTATCAGCACGCTTCGCGAATTTCTCTTTAGTGTATTTAGGATCGTGAGCAAACAGGATCGTGTGTGACGCTTCTTTCGCATGTGGTTGGTTAAACTGGAACATGTTCTCGAAAGTATTGTGGAAACGTTGTTTTGCTGCGTCGCTCTCAATGATGATGAATTTCCAAGGCTGAGAGTTGATAGAAGAAGCTGATAAACGAAGTGCTTCTTTGATTACTTCCATGTCTTCCGCAGAGATGCGTTTGTCGGCATCGTATTTTTTAGCTGTGTAACGAGTGTTTAGATCAGTAATGATTGGATGAGTCATGTTGAATCCTAATATCTATCAATAATAAATGTTGTAGGGTTTTATGTTCGGTAACGTCAACAATAAACGGATAACGCATTTAGGCAGTATCTCTATCAAAATCGTTGCTAGAACCGTCAATTTCTAAAAGACCTAGTGCTTAAATGGCTATCGAACATGTCCCCATAAATCGAGTATCTGCGGTAGCTCAAGTCGATGGGTGTAAGATAATAGAAGAATGGCTTGGGAAAAATAGCGAACACATCAAATCACTATGGTTGGTAATGTCCATAATGATTTAATTAGTGTGATCTGGATGTGTGTTGGTTTTCGAAAATCAGCCAGTTAGTACGCTTTTATTCCATATTGGCGTAATAAAGAGGGAAGTACGCTGTCGAGGTTTGGGATATCTTCAGGGTTAAGTTCAATCAAGCTAAAACCGTGCTCTTGGTAAATTTTCTTGGTCGCATTTCGTTTGTCTTCTTCTATAGGGCATGAATCTGTTCCCCAGAACTGAATGTATACCTTGCCGCTTGGCAGGTAGAAATCGCTCATTACTTCTTTTGATATCGGGAGCGGACGCTCGTACGCATGAACCACTCCTGCCATATAAAGCCAGTTATCGATGATCAGCTCTCCCTTTGAACGAACATAATGCCCATCTAGGCTTCGGTGCTTCGCTTTAAATTTTTGACGAAAACTGGAAAATGACACATCAGTAGAGTGGCTTTCAGCATCATGCCCTAGGAATTCGACAACAGACTGCTTCAAACGTTTGTTTCGAACCAACGAGTCGTGCCAAACCACAAATAAGTTTTGAGTGGCTTTGTCTTCCCTTTGTTCACCACCGGCTTTTAAGCCTGTAGAGGTGACATGCCAGCCGTCGTCTTCTTTTGTTATCCAGCCAAGCTCATTGAGCAATAAGTTGATTTTCTTTGCGCTGAGTTGAAAGGCACCGCCGAGCTGAGTGGCGGTCAATGTGTTTCCTGAGAATGAATCCAAATCGATAAGCAGTTTCTCTGGCCAGACAATAAAGACACCGAACTTCTTATGTTCGACATATTCCCCACCAAAGCTTTCCCCTCGTTCTGTAAGAACCCAGCGCTCTTGTGAGCGCACGATATAACCCGCTGTTTTTAGATCGCTAAATAAAGTTTTAGCTTCTATGCCTTTTTGTTTAGCGAGTGCGGATGTGGAAATTTTGTCTGACATAGTCTTTTCTCAAATAGCAGAGTGATCCGCTGATGGGTTTTGGAGAGATACATGATGTGATAGCACTGGTGAATACCATATCACATCTACTAATGCCAACTGCAGCTCACTGGTCTATGTTTTTAGTAGAAAGTCATGTCTGGTTTTGATTTTGTGGGAAATGTGGTTCTTTTTGTAATTAAATTACACAACTAGCGATTTTGCTCATCTGGGTGCATATTTTATATACGTGACACGATGTTCTTTTATACGGTTTATATAGACCTTAGATGCTGTATTTTATTAAGTGTGATTTGAATCACTATTTATTTTTAAGTATTACAAAATAAAGTGTGACCTAGATCTTGTGTTAATGATATTTATTCTCATCAATTTGGCTTTGTAATTTAAATTCATGGTGTTTTTGTGATCTAAAGTGCTCTTGTTAACCCTAAAGTGTTTTTTGAGTGTGATGTTTGTCACGAAAGTTGGGCTAAGGTGCATTTTGGAAATGTTGTGATACATTTTAATCGACTTTTGAGTACACACTTTCGGTCATTTGACCAACCAATACATTACGGGGTTCTACCTATGTTATCACCAGAAGCAAAGATTAAGGTTCAAAACTTTGGTCGTTTCTTATCCAATATGGTAATGCCAAACATCGGCGCATTTATTGCGTGGGGTTTCATTACTGCACTATTCATCCCAACCGGTTGGTGGCCTAACGAAACGTTAGCATCAATGGTTGGCCCTATGATTACATACCTACTGCCACTATTGATTGGTTACACCGGTGGTAAAATGGTTGGTGGTGACCGCGGTGCGGTAGTGGGTGCCATCACGACAATGGGTGTTATCGTTGGTACTGATATCCCAATGTTCATGGGTGCAATGATTGTGGGTCCACTAGGTGGTATCGCAATTAAGAAATTCGATGAAGCTGTTCACGGTAAAGTGAAGAGTGGTTTCGAAATGCTAGTGAATAACTTCTCTGCGGGTATCATCGGCATGATCTGTGCGATCATCGCGTTCATCGTGATTGGTCCTGCGGTTAAGATTCTATCTGGCGGACTTGCTGCTGGCGTAAACGCAATGGTAGAAGCAGGTGCATTACCTCTAGCATCTATTTTTGTTGAACCTGCGAAAATTCTATTCCTAAATAACGCAATCAACCACGGTATCTTCTCTCCACTAGGTATCCAGCAATCTGAAGAGATTGGTCGCTCAATCTTCTTCCTAATCGAAGCTAACCCAGGTCCGGGTCTTGGTCTTCTACTTGCTTACATGGTGTTTGGTAAAGGTAGCGCGAAGCAGTCTGCTGCTGGTGCATCTATCATCCATTTCCTAGGTGGTATCCACGAAATTTACTTCCCTTACGTTCTAATGAACCCACGTCTAATCCTTGCTGTAATTGCAGGTGGCATGGCGGGTGTATTCACTAACGTAGTGTTCGATTCTGGCCTTATCTCTCCAGCATCACCAGGTTCTATCTTCGCTATCTTGTTGATGACACCTAAAGGCTCTTACATCGGTGTTGTACTTTCTGTAATCGCTGCAACGGCTGTGTCTTTCATCGTAGCTTCAATCCTACTTAAGACTTCAGCTCAAGGTGATGACGAAGACTCACTAGAAAAAGCGTCTGCACAGATGAAAGACATGAAAGCGTCTTCTAAAGGTGCAGCATCAGGCGCTGATGTAAACCTAGCGGATGTTAAAGCTGTTTATGTAGCGTGTGATGCGGGTATGGGTTCAAGTGCAATGGGTGCTGGTCTACTTCGTAAAAAAGTAGCAACAGCTGGCCTAGACATTGAAGTGACCAACTACGCAATCAACAACCTACCGGCTGATTCGCAAATCGTTATTACGCATAAAGACCTAACA
This sequence comes from Vibrio sp. SG41-7, assembly GCF_014164465.1. Taxonomy (NCBI): domain Bacteria; kingdom Pseudomonadati; phylum Pseudomonadota; class Gammaproteobacteria; order Vibrionales; family Vibrionaceae; genus Vibrio; species Vibrio sp. SG41-7. The sequence continues at coordinate 22,289 of NZ_JACJFF010000060.1, forward strand.
GACCGTGCTCGTAGCACTGTGCCAGGTGCGATGCATATGTCTCTAAGCAACTTCCTAGACGGCGGCGTATACGACCAACTAGTTGCTGAGCTTGTCGATGCTCAAAGTGGTGAAGCGAAAGTAGAAGCTCCGGCGCCTGCTGCAGCTGCAGCACAAGAAGGCAACAAGCTTGCACTTACTGACGACAGCATCTTCCTTGGCCTAAAAGCGACTCAGAAAGAAGACGCAATCAAGTTTGCTGGCGAACAATTAGTAAAACTTGGCAACGTATCACCGGAATACGTAGACGGCATGTTTGCTCGTGAAGAGCTTGTCTCTACTTACCTAGGTGAGTCTATCGCTGTGCCACACGGCACAATCGAAGCGAAACAATATGTACAAAAAACCGGCATTGTTTTCTGTCAGTACCCTGAAGGTATTCAGTGGGGCGAAGATGAAGATGATATCGCGAAGATGGTTATCGGTATTGCCGCACAAGGCGATGAGCACAACATGGTGCTGATGGCTATTACCAATTCACTCGATGATGAAGAAGCTGTGGAATGCTTACAGAACACAACAAACCCTGCTGATGTTCTACGTATTCTCAACGGAAACTAAAAAGCTCTAGTCAAGCTCCTGAGTGAAGGAGGCCAGTATCCCCCTACTGGCCTCATTTCGGTCTTAATCTTTCTTACAAGATTCAGTCTGAATAGCTTACTGCTTAATGCCTAGGGCACGTCGTCAAGGCATGTTGTTGAGCCGTTAGCTATCTAGATTCAAATATTTATAAGGTCAAAATTATGAAAGCGTTACATTTTGGTGCAGGTAATATCGGTCGTGGTTTCATTGGTAAGCTTCTTTCTGATGCAGGTATGAAGGTTACGTTTGCTGACGTAAATGAAACGGTTGTAAATGCGTTAATTGAACGCCAAGAATACCCAGTTAAGATTGTTGGCGAAGAGTGTGTTGTAGAAGTGGTTAAGAACGTGACAGCAGTAAACTCAGCGACAAGCGCTGTAGTAGATTGCATCGCTGAGTCTGATCTTGTGACGACAGCGGTAGGACCTACAGTTCTAAAAATCATCTCTAAGTCTATTGCTCAAGGCATTGAAAAGCGTGCAGCAGCAAACAACACGGCACCAATGAACATTATCGCGGCAGAGAACATGGTTCGCGGTACTAGCCAATTAAAAGCAGCAGTGTTAGAGCACCTTTCTGATGAAATGAAAGCCTTCACTGAAGAGCACATTGGCTTTGTTGATTCAGCGGTCGACCGTATTGTGCCACCGGCAGAAGCGGGCGAAACGGACCCTCTAGCCGTAACCGTTGAAACGTTCAGCGAGTGGATCGTAGATCAAACACAATTTAAGGGTGAGATTCCAAACATCCCAGGTATGGAATGCACTGACAACCTAATGGCTTTCGTTGAACGTAAATTGTTCACGCTAAATACGGGTCACTTGGTAACGGCATACCTTGGTGTACTTGCGGGTCACGAGACAATTAAAGACTCTATCGAAGATGACGTAATCCGAGCTGAAGTAACAGCAACGATGGAAGAGAGTGGTGCGGTTCTGATTAAGCGTTACGGCTTCGATCCAGAAGCTCACGCTGCCTACATCCAAAAGATTCTTGGTCGTTTTGCTAACCCGTTCCTACGTGATGAAGTAGACCGTGTTGGTCGTCAGCCAATTCGTAAACTGAGCCCACAAGACCGCCTAGTTAAGCCTCTGAATGGCACATTAGAGTACGGCCTACCGAATGTTCACTTAGTAAAAGCAATCGCAGCTGCGTTCCATTACAAGAATGAAGACGACCCACAAGCGGTTGAACTTCAAGCAATGTTCGCAGAAAAAGGGTTTGCTGAGACATTAGCGCATTATTCTGAGCTGAATAGTGACTCAGAAGTTGTTAAACTAGCGGAAGAAGCTTATCTAGCATTGAAATGATAAACCATCAAAGTGCCACACCAGTGGCACTTTCTTATTGTCGAGCCGTTATGCCAATACAAACTAGCCACGAAACTGAATTACTCGAAGCCCTATCTGAAGCTGAGAGCGCTAGCGCCTGTCTAATGGCGGCTTACGATGCATTGGACGACACGGTAGATGCGGTATTAAAAAACATTTTCAAGAAAGACGACACGGCAATTAAATTTGTTGTTGAACCACTTCTCAACAGTGGCGGTCCGTTGGGCGAGATTATGATCCGCGCTAAGCTGCTATTAGGGCTTGGTGTGATCAGTAAAGAGCTCTACGATGATTTAGAGATTTTCGTTACCTTGAAAGAGTGGGCGAAAATACAAGGTGAAGACACCAGCTTCACAGAAGTCGACGTGATATTTGAGCTCAACAAGGTGCAGGCGATTCAACGCATAATGCCTATCGAATATGACTCGGAGATGGTGGAAACCATGTCGGGCCCAATGCTTCAAATGTTCTTGGGTCGACACAATCAGAAAGTGAAGTCGACGATCATATTGGCTATCACTGACATTATCACGACCTTATGCCGAGATAACGCACTGAGTTCTTAGTTCTAGTTTGCAGTCCTGCTTATCTTGTTTCACATCCTACATATCTTGTAGCTGTTCGTTCGTTTCAATCCAAAGCTTAAAATGATGGCGGTTTCTCTCGTTGGGGAAATCGCTTTGTTGTTTTTGTGTCTATCAAAAACTCTCGACACTTTCCCCCCGCTTATCAAATACAAAAGTAGCAGATACAAAAAAAGCCACACTCAGTGGCTTTTTCTATTCAAGACAATCGATTATAGGTCTTGGATGTTCTCAGCTTCTAGCTCTTGGAAGTAGCGTAGAGTCTTAACTTTTAGCTCTTGTTGAGCTGGCTCATCAGCAACGATGATAGCTTTACGGTGCATCTGTAGAGCGGTAACAGTCCACATGTGGTTTACAGAACCTTCGATAGCCATTTGAAGCGCTTGCGCTTTGTTGTGGCCTAGAGAAAGGATCATTACTTCTTCAGAATCTAGAAGAGTAGCAACACCGATAGTTAGTGCGTATTTAGGAACTTGGTTGATGTCGCCATCGAAGAAACGAGAGTTCGCGATACGAGTGTCTTCAGTCAACGTTTTGATACGAGTGCGTGAAGATAGAGAAGAACCTGGCTCATTGAATGCGATGTGACCGTCGATGCCTACGCCGCCCATGAACAGGTTGATTTTGCCGTATGAACGGATTTTCTCTTCGTATGCTGCACAGTGAGCATCGATGTCTTCAGCTTTGCCATCTAGCAGGTTGATGTTTTCTGCTTGGATATCAACGTGGTTGAAGAAGTTCTCGTGCATGAATGTGCGGTAAGACTCTGGGTGGTTAGGGTCGATACCAACGTACTCATCCATGTTGAATGTTACAACGTGCTTGAAGCTTACTTCGCCAGCTTTGTGTAGCTCAATTAGCGCAGCGTAAGTAGTTAGAGGTGTGCTACCAGTAGGAAGACCTAGTACAAATGGACGCTCAGCAGTAGGAGCGAATTTGTTGATAGAATCTGCGATGTGACGAGCAGCCCATTTACCTACTTTAGCTTTGTTGCTTAATGGAATAAGTCTCATTGATTTTGCCCCTAGAAATAAAATTTTATAGTGTTCTGAAACATTAATTCGCATTATAAAATAAGTTATTAAATTCCGCTATTGTTTTAGGTCAAGTTTTTACTTTTTTAATGGTATCTGTGACTAGAACTCTCAAAATTGCACATTTTTTGTATGGATATTTGGTGTCGTTAAACAAGATTAATACGTTTGTCATATATCGTCACGTCAATCCAATACAGTCGCTGAAGACATCAATCCTACCCTGAAAATTGCGTTAGCTTATTCGAGTCTAGGTCAGTCGTGATAACGAGGTATTTATCACAATAGAGCGATGTTTAGGTTAGGAGGTTCTGGTCTCGTGATTACGGATAAATGAGTATAGCTGAAAGGAAAGGTGATGAAGGGGGCTTAAGCCTATGATGATAAGTGGAGCGGAATTAGTGAATAAGTACAGTGTAAGATAATTATATTTTAGTCACGATTAGCCATTCTATCATCATGAATTTTATATACATATTGGTAAAAAGGTGTACTTTAGCTAGACTTATAACTTACGACGTAAAAGTGTATTTGAAGCAAAAAAAAAGCCCAAAGCGATGATGTATCACTTTGAGCTATTTTACTAATCTTCTAACACTAACTCTCTGTCGTATTCTTCCCTAGGCACTTCACCGCGTTTGCAGCCGTTTAGGGTATGAAAGCGACGGCGTCCACGAGCCAGTTGAATGTACTTCAACCAAACACGGTCTAACTTGGACTTAGCCTTATGAGGGTGAGCCAATACTTTGATGAAATGTCTTTCTTCAGCATTGGTCGGTGTTAGTTCACCAGTCTCAAGTGCAAGCATAGTGTCACCAAACAAGGTTAGGATTTCTTCTTCTGAAAGAGTAAAATCACCTGACTTAGCGAACCCTCATGGGAATTTAATGGTGTCATAAAAACGTTTTTTTCCGTGTCGGAATTCGGTCTCAGACATATCAGCCTCAGTAATGTGGTTAGATAGAAATTAGTGTTTATTGCTCACGCGAAAATATTGTTAAAAGGCTAAAATAGGAAACAAAACGTTTTTGCCTTTACGATAAACAATCCTAGATCGGCTAGTTAGCAGATTTATTACAGAGATGTATTTTTGATGGATGTGAAAGTATTTAGAACCTTTCTTGAGGTTGCAAGGGTGCGCCACTTTGGGCGCGCAGCTGAAAACTTGTATTTAACACAAGCAGCGGTGAGTGCGCGGATCAAACAGCTTGAAGGCTATTTTGATACTCAGCTCTTCATTCGTGACCGCAATAACATCAAGCTTACCTCTTCCGGTGAGCGTTTGATTGGTTATGCTGAAGTGATGGTATCCACCTTACAACAAGCTAAGTTTGAGCTGTCGTTAGAGAGTGGAAAAGCCTTGCAGTTAACACTAGGTGGCACTCCGAATATTTGGGATGCGTATCTGCAAAACTGTTTAAGCGTAGTGACCGATTCTTTTGGTGGTTATGGCTTCATGGCTGAGGTGATGGGGCGCGAGCAACTGAACCGTAATTTGCTAGAGCGAACCTTAGATATGGCTTTCGCCTTCGATCAAATTAAAGCGGAAGAGCTAAACTGTAAAAAAGTCGCTGATTTGGTTTTGGTGTTGGTATCAACGCAGCAAGATGATCTGGAATCTGTGTTCCAACATAAGTATGTGTATGTCGATTGGGGAACGCGCTTCGGTTCAGAACACGCAGAACGTCACCCTAAAGTTCCAGCTCCGTATTTACGTACCTCTACGGCTCGTATTGCCCTCGATTTCATTTTAGAGAAAGGTGGCAGTGCGTATTTACCTGTTTCTATGGTTGAACCTTTTATCGACTCAGGTCAGCTGCATAAGGTGAAAGGTGTTGAAGATTGGTATCGCCCAATTTATCTCAGCTACCGCAAAAGCAGCACCTCGGTTGATGCGATCATGCAGGTCGAGAAGTTGGTTAACGAAATTGATCCATCGACCGCTTATACGTTGCAACAAGCCGCTGAACAAGCACCAGAGTAGCGGCATTCGCGGTAAGCAACGGCTTTGTTGATTAGATTCAATAAAAAATGGCTCCTAACTAATTGTATAGTTGGGAGCCATTTTTGTTTTAAACCAGAGATGATTTTCTTTTCCAAATCAGAGATAACCCTAACTCGGATAAAACCGTTTAAGCCTGGTATGCGTAACCTTTTTTAAAAGCCCTATCACTTCAAAGCACTATTCTTCGAAAATTCTAGAGATTCATTAGATTCTCAATAGACTCTTCAAGAGAGTGTGACAGGTATGAATGGATTTGATTGCCATCCGTTGCGTCAATCTCAATTTTAGAAATCCCCTTACTCGCTTCTTCTTCAAGAAAGCTGAGAGACTGCTCGACTGATTGACTGGTGAGAACCTGTTGGTTTGATAAAACAATACGACACGTGTGAAGAACCATAGCCTTTTCCTTTTTATATTCGACAGGTCTCTGCATCTTAGTGTGCTAAGTACCTATCGTTGACGTTGTGAGAAGAGTTTCTTCTCAAGGTTAAATTTAGTCGAATTGCGTAAAAAGAAAACCCTTTTTTGTGATTTATCTAACCTTCAGTTCCGAAAGTGGCTAGCGACAATGACAGTTCACGGTAAACTTTTAGGTATCGGAGTAAAAGTTATGGCAAATAGGAAGAGCACAGCATGTCGAGAAATATTCATCACAACAGTACGTTAACGAGTGAGCAGTGCCATTTAGCTCGTTATGCACGAGATGCTCGTTTTGATGGGATGTTTTTTACTGCGGTGAAAACGACGGGCATTTTTTGTCGACCTATTTGCCCGGCAAGCCCACCCAAAGAAGAAAATGTTGAATACTTTTCTCATCAAGCTCAGGCTTTGAAAGCGGGTTATCGGCCCTGTTTACGTTGTCGCCCAGACAGCGCACCTTTTTCTCCTGCGTGGAAAGGGGTTGAAACTACCTTTCTGCGAGCTATGCAATTAATCGACAACGGCGCGCTGAATTCGGGGTCGATTGTCGACCTTGCGACCCGACTAGGCATCTCAGATCGTTATTTACGAACCTTGTTCGACAATTATATCGGGGTGTCGCCGAAGCAATATAGCCTTTATAGCCAATTGATGTTTGCCAAGCAGTTGTTGCACACCAGTAGCATGAGCATTACCGATGTTGGCTTTGCGAGTGGTTTTAATAGCACGCGTCGTTTCAATGATGCCTTTCTAAAAGAGCTGCAGCTCTCGCCAAGCCAAATCCGACGAACAAAGCTAAGTGAAAACCTGAGCAATCATATTCAGCTTGGTTTTCATGGGCCTTTAGATTGGAACCACTTGTTGGGTTTTTATCGACGAAGAATGATTGAGGGCTTAGAAGACGTTGGCGAAGACTATTACAAGCGCACAGTGAATGTTAATGGGTCAAAGGGTTGGTTCAAGGCCACCTTGGCCAAAGAGAACCGCTTAGATATTGAATTTGAGTTGGAAGATATAAGCCAGTTAAGAAGCTTGATTGCTAACATTCGACGCATGTTCGACCTTGATGTTGATATTGCCAAGGTTGAGGCCTTCTTTACAACCATTGACCCCAACTTAGTGGCTAAGAGTGGCATCCGCATTCCTGGCGTGTGGAGTGCTTGGGAAGCCGGAGTAAGAGCGATTCTCGGACAGCAAGTTTCGGTAACCGCGGCGATTGGGCAGCTTAACTTATTGGTGAAAGAGCTTTCTGATGAACATGAGAATGTTTGCTTCCCAACACCGAAACAGATAGCGGAGGCTGATGTCAGCTTCTTAAGAATGCCGGGAAGCCGTAAAGAGACCTTAAAGCGTTTTGCCGAATACATGGTCGACAATGAAGCTGAGCACCCTTCTAAGTGGATTGAGCTAAAGGGCATTGGGCCTTGGACGATTCAATACGCACTGCTTCGTGGGTTAAGCGAACCTAACCACCTGTTGGTTGGTGATTTGGTGGTGAAGAAGTTCATTGAGCATCGACCTGCCATTAATGCAGAGAGTGTTTCGCCTTGGGGAAGTTACGCCACGTTCCATTGTTGGAATCAGTCTTAATAGAAAGAGCACCCACAAACATATGCAATCACAAACATATGCAATAGCAGGCTAGGAGATATTATGGCTAACCGATTTACTTATTATGAGAGCCCATTGGGCACCGTGACTTTACAGGCGAACGATGAAGGGCTGCTCGGCCTTTGGTTTGAAACATACACCACCAAGCCAGAACAGTTAGGCGTTCAAGATGATGGCTTTCCGATCTTTGAATTGGTCGCCGATCAGCTCAATCGTTATTTTGCTGGTGAATCAATCCAGTTTTCTGTGCCGATCGCCGCAAAAGGCACTCCGTTTCAGCAGTCGGTTTGGCAGGCTCTTACTACCATTCCTTATGGAGAAACATGGAGCTATGCACAATTGGCCGACGCGATTGGTAACCCCAAAGCGGTGCGAGCCGTGGGTTTAGAGAATGGAAAAAATCCGGTGTCAGTGATTGTGCCGTGTCACCGTGTTATTGGTAAAAATGGCAAGCTGACCGGGTATGCGGGTGGTGTAGAACGTAAACAGCGCTTATTGGTGATTGAGGGAAGAGAAGAAGATTAAAGAGTCTTTTTCGGAATGTTTGTTGAAAATTGCGTATCAATTATTGGTGAACGTTAAGGGTTCTTAAAGTGTGACTTTGCAATAAAACTGCCACTTGCTGGAAAATACTTATTTGGTTGCATATCCTTTAACCATGTTCTCTAGGCAAGGATGCCCAAATGAATAGCCATCATTCACTTATACTCTGCTGCAGTAGCGCACTATTGCTGACGGGCTGTTTAACCGACACCACTCGACCCTTCGAAGTACCACAACTTGCTCTGTTCAAAGGTATGTATGAGAACGCAGATAATGACAGCTATCTACTTTTTGAATCCGGGCAAGTGACTTATCAAACAACGGATAATTCCATTACTCGAACCTATCGTGTTGATGATGACTTGATCACCATTGAATTTAATTCTGGAAGCAGTCGAACTGACTCTAGACTAGTGATGCGCATTCAACAACAGGGCGAGATGCTAACTTGCAACCAATGCCCAGCGATACAATTGAGTAACGTCTGGACACTTATTGAGAAGCCTTTGAAAGACAGTTCGAATTAGAAAAGATCTCCGAATTAAAAAAGATCGCCATTCAGCCATAGGTGAGCGGCGATACTGACGGCATAGCCAATCATGATCACTGGCATCCATTTTAAGTGTCCAAAGAAGGTGTATTTTCCATGCGCCGCCCCCATCAATGCCACACCTGCTGCACTGCCTATAGATAGCAAGCTACCACCGACGCCCGCGGTTAAGGTGATCAGTAGCCAGTTGCCCATCGACATTTGGGGTTCCATGGATAACACGGCAAACATCACTGGAATGTTATCGACAATAGCCGATAAGATTCCCACCATGACGTTGGCCCAAATTGGATCCCATTGGCTATACATCACGCCCGAGGCTAATTCCAAGTATCCAAGTAAACTCAAGCCACCGACACACATTACGACGCCGTAGAAGAACAGCAACGTGTCCCATTCGGCATGCGAAACTCTTCGAAATACATCGAATGGCACAACAGAACCGAGTCGTTTCAGGGCGCCTTCATCGTTATTGGCGATCGCCACCGCTTTTTTCTTCGCGAGTGAGTTGGGTAAAGTCTTACGTAAGTAATAACCAAAGAACTGCAGGTAGGCGAGCCCCATCATCATCCCCATCACAGGAGGGAAGTGGAGTACGGCATGGAAAGCAACTGCGGTCGCTATTGTCATGATGAACAAGAATACGATTCGTCTTGCACCACGTTTTAATTCAACGTGTTGATGAACTGTGTCGGGCTGAGTCGTGGGTACAAAATAAGACATGATCAACGCAGGGACTAGGTAATTCATCACCGAAGGGATAAACAAAGGAATGAACTCACTAAAACTCACATAACCAGCCTGCCATACCATGAGCGTTGTGATGTCGCCGAATGGACTGAACGCGCCGCCAGCATTGGCGGCTATCACGATATTCACACAAGCTAGGTTAACGAATTTAGGATTAGAGCCAGCAACCTTGAGAACAACGGCGCACATCAATAGAGCTGTCGTGAGGTTGTCGGCAATAGGCGAGATAAAGAAGGCCAGAATACCGGTTATCCAGAACAGAGAGCGGAAATTAAAGCCTTTGCCTACCATCCACGCTTGCAGCGCATCAAACAGTCTTCTCTCTTCCATAGCACTAATGTATGTCATGGCGACGAGCAGAAAGAGTAATAGCTCGGCGTATTCCAGAAGGTTATGCTCGAGCGCTTGTTTGGCGACTTCAACAAGGTTGTGTTCTTGGTAGGTAAAACCAATGATTATCCAGATCAGGCCCGCTGCAAGTAGAACCGGCTTGGATTTTCGGAGTTTTAGGTATTCTTCCATCATCACCACGATGTAGGCGACAACGAAAATAGTCAGCGATAGGTAGCCAGCAAATGAACTGGTTAGCTTAAGTGGCTCTCCCAACTGAGAAGTGGCAGCGCCTGCTACCGTAGAAAAAAATAATAAAGAGAGAACAGCAGAAAGCTGGATACCTAACATGGATTACGCTCCGAAGTTAATAAGTTATTAACACGGGTAAAAGCGTAGACCTAAATAACTA
>NZ_JACJFF010000061.1:0-32219 GCF_014164465.1 Vibrio sp. SG41-7
GTTTTTAAGCTCTTCGCATCCCGTTTACTCGCCACCCTCATCTGCTCCTCTAGCTTTTCGCATCCCGTTTACCCGTCACCCGCATCTGCTCTTAGTCTCTTCGCATCCCGTTTACTCGTCACCCGCATCTGCTCTTTAGCTCTTCGAATCTCGTTTACCCGTTACTCGCATCTGCTCTTCTACTTCTTCACCACCCCGCCCGTTAAATACAATCCAATCGCCGCTAACACCGGATAACCAAACGCCTCATTGGTCATTTCCCCTAATGGTTTCCAATCGTAGCCGTGCATACAGCCCAAAATCACCATCACATGCAATGCCACATAAGGAATGGTGAACAACAACACAATGTAGCGCTGTACCAACTTAAAAGGTTCATACGCTTTAAGCAGTGCCAGCTTGTGCTTCGCTTTTTCTTCATCAGTAAAAAACATCGCATCTCCTGTGTTGGTGAGTGCATCTAACCCCTTGCTAATAGAAGACTGGCTCCCGAATATTCTTCCGAACAATGTCATACTGCTCCTTGGTTTGTTGATGGTTATATACCGCCTTTCTCGCCACTCCCGCTCTTAAGCCTTTCGAATCTCGTTACCCGTTACTCGCATCCGCTCTTAATCTCTTCGCTACTCGTTTACCCGTCACCCTCATCTGCTCCTCTAGCTTTTCGCATCTCGCTTACCCGAATCCCGTTACTGCTCTTCAAGCTCTTCGCATCTCGATACCCGAATCCCGCTACTGCTTTTCCGCTCTTCGCATCTCGATACCCGAATCCCGCTACTGCTTTTCCGCTCTTCGCATCTCGCTTACCCGAATCCCGCTACTGCTTTTCCGCTCTTCGAATCTCGCTTACCCGAATCCCGTTACTGCTCTTCAAGCTCTTCGCATCTCGCTTACCAGAATCCCGCTACTGCTTTTCCGCTCTTCGTATCCCGATTACTCGCATCCCGCATCTGCTTTCAAGCTCTTAAGCTCTTAAAGCCATAACCGGACACGCTTTATTCACGCCCCAATCTTTATGCCCCTTAACATTCTCATCTGAAATCAAGAACTGCTCTTGCAGTGCAGCAGTCAAACCAAACAGCGCCTTACGCTGCGCAAGTGTGAAGTTGTCTTCTGGTTGCAGAGCAGCATTACAGCCACCGACCATACAAACCCCAATATTGCCCTTGTTGTGTCCTTTCACATGCGCGCCAGTTTGTGACAGTGGCCTGCCAAGTTCGACATCCCCATTGCGACGAATCACAAAGTGATACCCCACATCACGCCAGCCTTTCTTTTTATGCCATCGACGAATCTCGGCTACGTCTACATCTTGCTGTGGTGGCGTGGCGCTGCAATGCACCGTAATAAATGAGAATGCCGGGCAATGAGGCAAACGAAGTAAAACCGAAACCAGACTGAAGGAGTAGGGCGCGAGTGAAAAACAAGGCTCTAACGAAGGACTTCGCTCTTCCGTGCTAGCCCGCTCTTCCGAGTCAGTCCGTTCTTGTGAATCAGCCCGCTCTTGCAAAACAGGTGCTTTTAACGGCTGGTGTGGAACTCGATCAGTTGCTGGTGGAGTGTTTGACAAAATAAATCCTCGTGTTGTTGTAACCAAGTGATTAAAGACGTTGGTAACGATTCTTTTAAATTAGGGTGCAGTGCGATGTGCTGTCGCAAGCTGGTGGCTACGGTTTTGGCATAACCAGAGTGGTGGCTGACATAGCGTAAATACATCACGCAATAACCTAATGGTTGGGCGCGCCGTGCTCGGCTGATCATCCAACAAATATCCTCATAGCTGGGGTCGTCACCGCATTCATCCTCATTTAAATAACAACCTTCCATTTGGCTTTCTTTATAACCGCCGGCTTCATAGCTCAGTACTTGGCCAGACCCATCACTATCACTAAAAAATAACGGTTGGCGCGACTGAGTGAGGGAGTTAGCGCGGCACTCGATGCTCGCCATTCCGGGTTGGTACGCTGAAATAAAAAGAGAAACTATCGCCTTCATTAAGCACCTTATTGCTGCATGGGGAGGGCAATGTACTTCAACATTCTTGATTGGGGTTGGCGGGAATAACGCAAAAACAGAGGAACACAAAAAAGTGAGAGATGCTTCGAAGGAGCTCATCTTAATTATTGTTCTTGTTGCATAGCAGTGAGAACACATAGGAAAAACACCTTTTGTTACTTTTTATCTCGCTTCACCTTCGCCCCCAAACTTCTAAAGAGTGCTGTTAATGCCTTTTATGTCAATGGTCTTGTATATCAAAGGACTTTTCTAGCGAGAACGAGGCAGACAGCTAGAGCGGTGCCAATGACCAGACCAATTAACAAGGAGCGTTAACCATGTGTGTTTCTCTTATTCTTTCTTTCATCCCATTAAAAACCGGCTCGCCCATCAGCAAGTTGGTGTTATTAAAATTGGCCGATAACGCAGATGCGCGCGGCGTGTGTTTCCCTTCCCTAAATTACTTAGCGCAATATTGCGAAGTGTCGGTAAGAACCGTGAAACGACACGTTAACGAGCTCGAAAAACAAGGCTTTGTGAAGCGGATAAAGCGGTTTGATGATTCAGGACGCCAGCGCAGCAACATATATCAGCTGCGCCTACCCAGCGACAGCCACATTCAGCAGGTCGATTTAAACCAAGCAGCCCGAGACCTCGTTCAAGAAGACAAAGCTCTCGAGCAAGAAGACAGAGATCTAGACCTAAATGATCAAACCGACCAAGATAACGCAAAGGTAGAACAAACAGGCTTACCGCCATGCTCGCCAGAAAATGCGCAGAAGACAGAGCGTGAAAAGAAAACAGACCATGCGCAGAAAATAGACCATTCAGACACTCCCCCGGGTGACACAAGATCCAACACGGAGAGTGATCACCTGGCACACATAATCTTTCATAAAGAACATAAAACAGACATTTCTTGTAAAGCAGCCCCAGATCTTGAAACAGCCTTGTCCCTCGAGAAAGAACCAGCAACACCGCAAGCCAACGCCACCAAACCAACAAGCCAAAAGAATGAAGCCGTGATTCACCTGCTCACCCAAGAGGGCAGCGCGCCGATTTATCATGAATTCACCACCATATTAGAGCGCACCTACCCCAAGTTAGATGTGCTGCAAGAACTGCATGCCATGCAAGCGTGGCTGTACATCAACCCCGATAAGCGCAAGCCCTTCGAGCACATTGGCCACTTTGTGAACGGCTGGCTAAGAAGAAGCGCCCAAGCCAAGGCGAAACGAGACTCATCGCCAGTCTTTAAGCAACCAAGAGCGGCTAAACAAGCTACAGCGGTTAAGCAAACACAAGCGGTAAAACCCTCAAAAAAAGCTCAATCGATAAAAGACGCAGGATCAAGAAAAGCAGGTGCGCCTACAACTGCTTTAAACCAAGCGCAGCTTATCAAAAGCAACCAAGCCGAAAGCAAATCTCAAAACCCCACGCCTGTCTCTCAGGCCCTAGCGGACTACAAAGCCAAAAGCACCACCAACCCGTTCGAAGCGCGTATCAAGGCCCTAGTTCAATCCAAATCAACGAACACGGATTCTAAGCAGTGACCATTCGATCATTCACAGACTAAGCGCTTGTTCACATAGCCCAAAGCTATTGAAAACCAAGAGCTAAGAAAACCAAACGCGAACACAGACAAAAAACGTCAAGATACAAAAGTAGAATTAGGAGAGGGCAAATGGACGATACCAGCCTAAAAAAACTGACAACGGAAGAAAAAGTCACCATTTTAGAGAAAGAGATAGCGCGAGTGGAAGGGCGCATCGGCGAGTTCTTGACCTTGCTGGTGAATCATTACCCACAAGGGCTAACACGCACTGAAATCAAGCTGTTATTGGCAGTAAACAACAACCAAAGCTTTGTGTCGCTGTACCGAAACGGCAATATCTTCATTGATATAGAAAAACGCTACTGCGACGCAGCACAAGAAAACCGCTACCACATAGGCACACAGTACCTGCAAGACGTACAATGCTTTCGCTGGCTGAAGGCGTGGTAAACTGGCGTGCTGGCGTGCTGGCGTGCTGGCGTGCTGGCGGGCTGGCGTGCTGGCGTGCTGGCGGGATGGCGTGCTGGCGTGCGGTAAGAGAGTGACAGATAGACTGATTAGACAATATGCACTAGCGTTGGTATTATTGCGTTAATTTGAATCAGCCTCACAATAAATTAGGGAAAGAGCCACTCACTGATGACCAATCTTGCTTATAGGAGCCAAACCTAAGGGCGGTAGCGTACCTAAAGTAGAATGAGTCTCAACGAAATAGTACTAAAAGCTGTTGAGTGAGTATTTTTGGCGGCCTATTGGGGCGGTTTTTAGAAAGTCAGTAAAATCTAGGTTTTATAAGGGATTGTCGAAAATAGACTGTCTCAAAATGAATAAAAAGTGTCTCAGTGCGTTTTTAATGCTGAGATGATTTTGTGATTAAATTCCTCATTTACAAACAGCACCTTCACATTCGTGAGGTGTTCTAAGCATGATACTACAAGAGAATATTATGAAAATCCTCGTCACTGGTGGTGCTGGTTTTATCGGCTCAGCTGTTATTCGTCATATCATCAATAATACATCTGACAGCGTGGTCAACGTTGATAAGCTCACTTACGCAGGTAACTTAGAATCTCTTATCGAAGTGGATTCGTCTGAACGTTATGCATTTGAGCAAGTCGATATTTGCAATCGAGTAGAGCTTGACCGTGTTTTTATTGAACACAAGCCAGACGCAGTGATGCACCTAGCGGCTGAATCGCATGTTGACCGTTCAATCACTGGCCCAGCCGCATTCATCGAAACCAACATTGTTGGAACATATACGCTGTTAGAAGCGACTCGCGAGTATTGGAACACGCTTGAAGAACGAGCGAAAGCAGAGTTTCGTTTTCACCATATCTCGACTGATGAAGTGTATGGTGATCTCCCACATCCTGATGAAGTGGAAAGTGGTACCGCCTTGCCAATGTTTTTAGAAACAACCTCTTATGAGCCATCAAGTCCATACTCGGCGTCCAAAGCATCGAGCGATCACCTAGTGCGTGCCTGGTTACGCACTTACGGCCTGCCAACTATCGTCACTAACTGCTCAAATAACTATGGCCCATATCACTTTCCTGAAAAATTGATCCCGTTAGTGATTCTTAATGCTCTAGAGGGTAAAGACCTGCCTATCTACGGGAAAGGCGACCAAATCCGTGACTGGCTGTTTGTTGAGGATCACGCCCGCGCACTCTACAAAGTCGTGACAGAAGGTGTCGTAGGAGAGACTTATAACATCGGTGGTCACAATGAAAAATCCAACATCGAAGTAGTACAGACGATTTGTGACATCCTAGATACGTTAGTACCGAAAGAATCAGCATATGCCGAGCAAATTACGTACGTTCAAGATCGCCCAGGGCATGACCGACGTTACGCGATTGATTCATCTAAGATGCAACGTGAGCTCGGTTGGACGCCTGAGGAAACCTTTGAAACGGGTCTTCGTAAAACAGTGCAATGGTATCTAGACAATTCTACTTGGTGTCAAAACGTGCAAGATGGCAGTTACCAACGTGAGCGTCTAGGTGTAGAAACAACTGAATCAAAGGGAAGTAAATAATGAAAGGGATTGTTTTAGCGGGTGGTTCAGGTACGCGTTTATACCCATTAACGCGCGGCGTTTCAAAGCAACTACTCCCAATCTACGATAAGCCGATGGTGTTTTACCCAATCTCGACATTAATGCTAGCTGGTATTAAAGACATTTTGATTATCACCACACCGGAAGATAATGCCGGTTTTAAGCGCCTGCTGGGTGATGGCTCTGATTTCGGTATTAATCTTGAGTATGCGATTCAGCCAAGTCCAGATGGCCTAGCGCAAGCGTTTATCATTGGTGAAGAGTTCATTGGTGATGACAGCGTCTGCTTAGTACTTGGCGATAATATCTTCTATGGTCAGTCTTTTTCTAAAACACTACAAAGTGCTGCTTCAAGAGAATCAGGCGCGACAGTGTTTGGTTACCAAGTGAAAGACCCAGAGCGCTTTGGAGTGGTTGAATTTGACGATGAAATGAAGGCAATTTCAATTGAAGAAAAGCCGGAAGCACCAAAGTCCAACTATGCAGTAACAGGTTTGTATTTCTACGACAATCGTGTGGTTGAAATGGCCAAGCAAGTGAAGCCATCTGAGCGTGGTGAGCTAGAAATAACGACCCTTAATGAGATGTACCTAAACGATGGCTCGTTGAACGTAGAGCTACTAGGTCGTGGTTTTGCGTGGCTAGACACAGGTACACATGAAAGTCTTCATGAGGCCTCTTCCTTTGTACAAACAATCGAACATGTTCAAGGTTTAAAGGTTGCTTGTTTAGAAGAAATTGCTTGGCGTAATGGCTGGCTGAGTAATGACCAAGTATTGACGCTCGCTAAACCAATGATGAAAAACGAATACGGTCAGTATTTGACACGTCTAGTAGCTGGAACTCAGAAAAAGGTTGCAAGCTAATGCGTATCTTAATTACAGGTTGTCATGGTCAAGTTGGTTCTTGTCTCACTAAGCAGTTATCTAACGATAATAATACAGAAGTACTAGCGCTTGATAGAGAGCTCCTTGATATTACAAATCGAGATGCTGTAAATGCGGTTGTTACTGAATTTCAACCTAGCGTTATTATTAATGCAGCTGCACATACAGCGGTTGACAAGGCTGAGGAGGAAGTTGACCTCTCTTATGCGATAAATCGTGATGGTCCAAAGTACTTAGCACAAGCCGCGCAAACCATTGGTGCGGCAATTCTGCATATATCCACAGACTATGTCTTTGAAGGTAATAAAGTCGGGGGCTATATCGAGACAGATACGACAAATCCTCAAGGTGTCTACGGTGAAAGTAAACTGGCTGGGGAAATTGCGGTTGCACAATCATGTGAAAAGCACATCATTCTTCGTACGGCATGGGTTTTTGGTGAAAATGGCAATAATTTCGTGAAAACTATGCTGCGATTAGGACGTACGCGAGATGCGTTGAGTATTGTTGGTGACCAGTTTGGCGGACCGACGTATGCCGGTGATATTGCCGATACATTGATCCAAATAGCGAAGCGAATTAATCAAGGTGATGCTATTGAGTACGGAGTTTACCACTACTCAGGCTTGCCACATGTGAGTTGGTTTGACTTTGCAGATGCGATTTTTGATGTTGCAGTAGAACAAGGGGTTCTGGCGAAAAAACCGAGATTAACGAGTATTACCACCGACCAATACCCAACACCCGCTAAGCGTCCAAGTAACTCTCGATTAAACAACGAAAAAATCATTCAAGGTTTTTCTGCTAGGGCTAGTGATTGGAAGGCTGCACTAAACAATATTCAAGCGTATACGGAATAACAAAATGAAAGTAATCAATACTCGTATTCCAGATGTAAAAATCATAGAGCCAAGTGTATTTGGTGATGAACGTGGTTTCTTTATGGAAACCTGGAATCAAAAGCAATTTGAAGAACTAGTAACGGGAAAGCCGACTCAATTTTTACAAGATAATCACTCTAAATCAAAGAAAGGCATCTTACGTGGCCTTCACTACCAAACTGAGAATACCCAAGGGAAACTGGTTCGTGTTATTTCTGGTGAAGTGTTTGATGTAGCGGTTGATATTAGAAAAGGTTCACCAACGTTTGGGTTGTGGGTTGGTGAATACTTATCTGCAGAGAATAAGCGTCAGCTTTGGGTACCAGAAGGGTTTGCTCATGGTTTTTATGTGACGAGTGATGAGGCTGAGTTTGTTTACAAATGCACAGACTATTACAACCCGAAGTCAGAAGTATCGATTGCTTATGATGATCCATATCTAAATATAAAATGGCCTAAAGTTGTTGAGCCAATGTTATCAAACAAAGATGCTGCAGGATTAAGTTTTCTTGCGTGTCCCTCTATTAATCTAAAGGGAATATAATGAAAATAGCTATTATTGGTGCAGGTTGGTACGGTTGTCATATTGGCCTCTCACTCACACAAGCTGGCCACAACGTGGATATATTCGAAAAATCGTCGAATACAATTTCTGGTGCGTCAAAGAGAAATCAAAATCGACTGCATTTAGGATTCCATTATCCTCGTTGTAACGTGACGAGACAACAATCTAAGAAAGGCTATGACTGGTTTATAGAACACTATGAGCATCTTACTCGAAAAATTTCAAATAACTGGTACAGCATAGCTGATACTGAAAGTTACATCGACTACGAAACTTACAAAATAATCATGGAAGGAAGTGGACTAGAATTTGAAGAAGTGCCATTGCAAAAGAACTTTACGAAAATGAGTAATTTTCTTCAATGTGAAGAGATGGTAGTTAGGAATGATCTTGCGACAAACTATTTTGATACGATTTTAAAAAATAACATAAGATTTAATCAGTACGTTGATTTAAATAACGAGTCGGTTATGAAAACATTGGAGGGGAAATTCGATTACATTATAGATTGCTCTTGGGGTACAGCAAAGAAAATAAATGGCTTAGACTATTTTTATGAGCCATGTGTGTATTTTTACTACAAAAAGAAAGCTGAAGTAAAAGAATTTGCTTTGACCATTATGGATGGACAACATTATTCACTATACCCATATTATGATGATATATACACACTTACATCTGTTAAAAACACTCCTTTAGGCCAGTATGATGAACTAAATGAAGCTATCGCTGAATTAGCAAAGGCTAAAAATAGCAAAAAAGTAATCGAAATCAAGAAGAGAACTTTTGAAAGTGAATTCGAGTCTTACTATCCTGGTTTTTTAAAAGATTTTGACTTCGTAGATGTTGAATTTTCTTTAAAAACAAAGGTTAGAAGTGGTACTGACTTTAGGGGCTGTATAGTGAAAAATGATGGTAAATTGATATCTGTGTTTTCTGGAAAGATAGATACATTACATATTGCAGAGTATGAGGTTTTCAAGATAATAAATGGATAACAAGATAACTATATTTGGTTCTAGAAATAAAATAAGCAATATATTGCAAGAAAGCCTTTTAAAAGATGGATACAATGTTAACGTAATTGGAAGTGATATTATTGATTTTTCTGATATAGCGTTAGAAAACTTAGTCGAGGAATTGGATTTTCAACAAGACTATTACGTTTTTACTTCAGGGGTTCTGCACGCTAAAAGAATAAACCAGCAAAGCACGAGAGAAATTCTAGATTCTATTTCGATAAACCTCATATCAATTGTTCGCATTTGTGATTGTCTATTGGAAAAAAACCCGAACGCGAAAATTATAATTATCGGCTCTGAATCTGGAGATAAGGGATCTTTCGACACTACATACTTTTTGTCTAAAGCTGCTCTATCTAAATATGTTGAAGAGAGATGTATCTCCAATCTCGGGCAGCAATTACTTTTAGTATCTCCTTCAGTTATTGAAGACTCAGGTATGACTGCAAGACGAAAAGACACTCACAATGTCAATTTGAATAAGCAGAACCACCCCAAGAAACGACTTCTGGAATCGTTAGAAGTAGCAGATTTTATTTTATTTTTAATTAATAGACGGCTTGACTATCTCACAAATACTGAGATAAAGATTAATGGTGGTAAATTTTCTAGGATGAAGTACTAATATGAAACTTGCGATTTTTGCGACTAAGTTCCCGTTGATATCAGAAACGTTTGTAATCAATCAAGCTATTGAACTACAAGCTCTTGGTAATGAAGTTTCTATCTTATGTGAATCGGTAGACCCAAGCGGATTTATTCATGATAGCATTAATAACTCGGATTTGAAGAATAAAATAATCGAGTTAAAACCGACAAATGATAACATGCTGACAAGGCAAGTATACAATTTAAAAAATATTGCCAAAATGTGTGTTACAAATCGATATAAAGAACTGCTTTCGATAGTTTTCGACCGTAATATGACTCTTAATCAAAAAGAATCTTTAGTTAATTACCTCTCGAAAAAGGATGTTGATAAGTTAGAGTTTAATAGTATTATCTGTCACTTTGGTACTAATGGCTATTTATTGACAAAATTAAGAGAGTTAGGGTACTTAAGTGGTTCTATATACGTATATTTTCACGGTTATGAACTAAGTAGACACGCAGTCTTAAAAAAATACACTCAACAGTATCGAAAGTTATTTTCAAGTGCAGAAAAAATGCTACCAGTTTGCGAGCATTATAAAAATATACTGATAAATATCGGATGCCCGGAAGAAAAAATTAAAGTTCAGAAAATGGGTGTTAATGTAGAGCAATTTAGCTTTAACAGAGACAAGAACATAAATAGAGATAAACTACGCTTAATACAGGTTGGCAGATTGACTGAGAAAAAAGCGATTGTAGACTCAATCAAAGCTGTTATTAATGTTTCAAATCAAATGGATGTGGAGTTTAATATAATTGGCGACGGTGAATTAAGGAGCGATGCACTTAAGTTGATCGAAGAGTATGATGCATCTAATTATATCAAATTGCTAGGCTCTATGTCTCAAGACAATGTGAATAAAATGATGGATTATTCCGATATACTGTTGTTACCAAGTGTAACACCAAGTAGTGGGGACACGGAGTCTATCCCCGTTTGTTTGATGGAAGCTTTATCGAAAGGGCTTTTAGTTATATCAACGAATCATTCAGGAATTCCTGAATTGATTCTAAATAATAAAACCGGCTTTACCGTTGAAGAGTCTGATGTTGATGCACTTTCAGAAAAAATTTTATTAATTAGTAGATTAAATGATAAGGAGATAATTTCTTACAGAGAGCGCGGACGCAAAGCTTGTTTGGAAAATCACGATAATATAAAGTTAAATAGAGAGCTATTTGAGTTTATTGGTTTGAACGATGTCAAAACTATATAATGCTATTGCTAAATCATTAACAGGTAGATTAGCGACTTATATAGTGCAGTTTTCTTCCTTAGCAGTTTATTCTAGGATATTTACACCAACTCAATTCGGTGTAATCGCGTCATTACAGTTGTTCGTTGTGTTCTTTCAAATGTTAAGTGATATTGGTATTGGTCCGGCTATAATAAATGAAAAGAAATTTGAAAGTAAGCAAAGAGATGGGGTTTTTACTGTAACTCTAATTTTTGGTGTTTTTTTAGCTGTAGTATTTTATGCATTTTCATTTTTAATTAATGAGTTTTATAATGGCTTTGAATACCAAAAAATAGCAGCACTTGCTTCAGTAGGTATAATATTTAGCTCTTTAAGTATTGTGCCGGTCACAGCCCTAAATAAAGATGCTAAATTCTATCAAATTGCCTTAGCTGATGTGGTTTCTGAAATACTCACTCTCGCTATTATTTTATTTCTTTGGACATTGGAGTTTGGAATAATTGCGCTAGCTAGCAGAGCCCTGTTTCAACCATTATTTAAATTTTGTATTGTCTTACCTCTTTCAAAGAAAACGAATCTAGGTCTTTCTCGCTTAGGCCGTGAGGTGTGGCATATCAAAATTCTATTTAAATTTTCAGTTTATCAATTTGGGTTTAATTTTATAAATTACTTTTCGAGAAATATGGATAATCTGATTGTGGCAAAAGTATTCGGCACGATATCACTAGGGTTTTACGACAGGGCTTATCAGTTGATGCGCTATCCCTTGATGCTTACTACTTTCGCGATGACTCCAGCGATCCAGCCAGTCTTGACTCGCTACAGAGATGATACAGATTATATAGTAAAGGAGCATAATGATTTGGCTGCTAGACTATTATTGATATCCACACTAATAAGTGTGTTTTTGTATTTTAACGCTGAAAATGTAGTTTTAATTATATTTGGTGAACAATGGTTGGCTTCTATAGAGTATGTGAAAGTATTTTCTTTGATTATCCCAATTCAAGCCGTTTTATCTACAAGTGGTTCTTTTTATCAAGTGATGAATGCACCTAGGTGGTTATTTATTTCTGGTTTGATTTCTGCTTTATTTAATTTGTTCGCGATAATTGGAGGAGCAAGTCTAGGTGAACCAATATATGTTGCTTATGGGCTTGTGATTTCCTTTTTAATAAACTTTGTTCAAAATTATTCGATATTGTTCAAGGTGGTTTTTGGCAGGGGTATTTTTGATTTTCTTGTGAAGTTATATTATTCTCTTCGCGCTATATCAATCCCCTGTTTTATTTATTGTTGTGTGGAAATTCTAGGTTTTAATAACAATAACTTACTTCCATTATTTAATGTGATTATAAACGGCTTAATTTGCGTTGTGCTTATGGTGTTTTCTAGGAATGCCATAAAGGAAATAATCTTAACAAAAAGTCGTTAAATCTAACTATTACCATTGAAAAAGTATGAACATTCGAAGTAATAAATGGGTATCAAGTTTTATTTTATTAAAACTTGTCATCATTATATTTTGTAGTATATTTTTTGAGTTACTCACAAAGCAAGGTGATTTAGATATTTTTACTACAAGATTGGATAGTGGAGGGCATCCACTGACTGATGGAACAGACTTAATGGTTGAGATAGGCATTGCTATCCGAGATCCGTTATTCGCCAACTTGATATTTGGTGGGTTAAGTCTTTTCTTGTGTTTCTTGGTGTTGAAATATTGTATAAATAACTTGCACACCGTTCATTTTAGGCTTATATACATGGCTATGTTGGTTCCCAACTATTTACTTTGGACAAGCCAAATGTCTAAAGAAAGCTTTTTTCAAATAGTTTTCTTTTTCGCTTTGTTAGCATTAAATTCTAAGCATAGGATTTTGGCTATTCCATTTCTCTATTTTTCTTATGTAATGAAATTTCAATATTTCATCCCATTTTTACTAACGTTGAGGTTATTTAAACGAACTATTAGTAATTTCTATACTTACTATATACTATCTACTCTCAGTTTAGTTGCTATATTTGTTTTAGCTTATGATAATTTTGATGTTATTGAAAAGTTTGCAGTTTCTTTTGCCATGTATTTCGACGGTGGGGGATCTGCTAGGGATACGAGTTGGAATGACGTTTCTGATTTTGCCGTCGATTTTATAATATATCCTATCCCTTTTTTTATTGGTCCGTTAATCACAGATATTACTAAGGGCCCATTGTACTTAATCAGCTTTATAGAAGGAATTTTTCAGTTAATATTACTTATTTATATGTTTGTTAGTTTAGGTCAGGATAAATATGCTAAAAGAGTATTTGTCCTCGTAGTGATAAGCTTAGTTTATCTCCATTTTCCGTTTTCAGCTTTTAATATAGGTGCAGGGATAAGGTATAAGCAGGCTTTATGGACCACAATAATTGTTATATTTATTACTCTTTGCAAAGGTAAAAGTAGAAAATGCCAAGGTTAGTTTACTTTTTGACGGAAACGATGTTAATTGGTTCCGGTATTCAAAAAAAAATAGAAAGTCAAGTGAGATCTTTTGAGAAAATTGGTTATAAAACAAGGGTGGTTAATAATTCTGATTTTTTCACAAATACAGTTTTTGGAAAGTTAAAATCAAAGTTAGATTTTAGAAACTCTATTTCGGAGATATTGAATTTCAATCCGGAAATAGTTTATATTAGGTATGTCCATATTGCCTCACCCTTCTTTTTATCTTTCTTAAAGGCTATAAAAAATGAAGGTATTAAAATAGTACTAGAAATACCAACATTTCCTTATGATCAAGAGTATAAATCAAGAGGGGCGCTTCCATTAACGAAACTGTTTGCTGAAAGGTTATTTCGCAATCAGATGGAAAGGTACCTGGATTACATAGCGACTTACTCAGATGATAGTCGTATATTTGGCGTAGATACCGTAAAAATAGCAAATTGCGCATCTGTTGACAAAGTTATAAACGATGATATTTTAGTTAAACATAAAAGTTTTAATATGATCGCAGTTTCTAGCTTGTATCCCTGGCATGGATATGATTTATTACTCAATAATATTAAAACGAATATTGAATTTTTAAGAGCACTAAACTTTAAATTGGAAGTAGTAGGAGATGGACCAGAACTACCAAAGTTGAAGTCAATTGCATTGGAAAAAAACTTGAGTGATGTTGTTAATTTTCATGGACATAAAAATGGTGATGAACTAGACGAGTTATATCGCAATATATCGATAGGTGTAGATTCTCTTGGGCGTTCTAGAAGTGATAACTCAACAAACAGTTCATTAAAATCGAAAGAATACCTTATGCATGGGTTGCCAATTGTTAAAACCCATCAGGATAAAGATATAGATAAGTTTGGTTCTATTCAACTTACTTTGGATGAAGTTAATATGAAAGAAATTTATCATTGGTTCATAAGTTCTGAATACTCATCTAAGGACCTGAATCATATCGCTAGAAAAGAATTTGTTTGGGATGTGCAATTATTAAAAATAATTGAAGCTTTAAAGGTCGAGAAAAATGTCGATTAATACTATTGCAATTTGTATCGTAAGCTATAATCGTGAATTTAATGAGGTCGTGCCACTTGATTTTATTAAAGATTACGAGGTGGCGAATGGAAACAGTCTTTCTATTGAAGTTTACGATAACTCTGTTGATGGATGGGAATTTATACCAGAATATGTTGAGTATTATTCACATACAGGTAAAAATCGTTCTCTTTCAAAGATATATAACGAGTTTTGTATGCGCCATAAAAGTAGTGCACAATATCTTTTATTTCTGGATCATGATACTAGATTAACTTATGACTATTTCAATGAGCTTTTACAATGCTGTTCAGAAGGTGTTTCACAAATACTAGTGCCAAAAATCGATTATAATAATAAGTTGGTTTCTCCGTACTTCGAAATATCCTATAAAAGATTTCCTTATGTATCTAGTCTCGATAAGTTTTTGGGTAGACGTCTAAGGGCTATTGGGTCTGGAATCTGTATTCGAAATGATGTTGCTAGTAGACTTCCCTTTGATGAAAAGTTGAATCTTTATGGTATCGATACAAAGTTTTTTATAGACTATTTAATTGATAATTCAAGAAAAAATATTTTTATAATGAATTCTACGTTAGAGCATGACCTTTCACTAAGTATAAATAATGATAACATTGTGGTTCTGGAAAATAGAGTTAGAAAATATTTGGATGATTTTGAAGTTATCTTTGGTTCGTCATTCTATGTAAAAAGTTACAAGTTTTTTCTAGGAGTGTTTTATAAATTATGGTTTGCTATTAGAAGGTAGAATGAAAGTATTACATTTAGGAAAGTATTATAGCCCATTCTCTGGTGGTATAGAGTTTGTTAACCAACAAATTGCCGAATATAGCGTTGAGAAAGGTGTAGAGACAACAGTGCTGTGTTTTGGTCACAAGAATGAGAACACAGTTATAAATGGCGTGAGTGTAATCCGTTGTAAATCCAATGTTAAACTGCTTTCACAACCTTTGTCCTTAGGATACCTTATCAAAGGCTTCATGGAAGCACTAAGACATGACACATTACATGTACACTCTCCTAACTTTCTCGCGTTTATCTTGGTACTTTTGCTTCCATGGAAGAGAACAATTGTTCATTGGCACGGTGAAGTTTATGATAAGGGGCTAATCGGCTTTTTAGTCTCCCCTTTAGTTTATCTCACTCTTGTGGTTGCGAACAAAATAATCGTTACTACAAGACTTCAGCAACTAAGTTCGAGTTACCTGAGGTATTTTAAATATAAAACTGTAGTCATTCCTATAGGGTTAATTGACTATGCTAGAGAACTACATGTAGATTCATCGAATGACGCAGTTCTTGCGAAGTTCAGTTTAAAGAAGTCTGAATATATTCTTTTTGTTGGTCGATTAGTTCACTTTAAAGGATGCACGGATTTAATTACTGCTTTTTCCGAGATAAAGTGTAAAAACGTAAAGTTGGTAATTGTAGGAGAAGGGCCAGAAGAAAAAAACCTTCTAGATTTAGTTGAAAAATTTAGTTTGGGTTCTCGCGTAGTTTTTACTGGAAACTTGAATTCTCTTACAAAACTTAGTGAAAACTCAACATATAAGGAACGTTTGTTGCCCAGTTTAATATCTAATGCAAAATGTTTAGCCTTCCCATCGATACATAAAGCTGAGTCTTTTGGTATAACAATGGTAGAGTCAATGGTTTTTAGTACGCCAATCATCTCAACTATCATCCCTGGCTCTGGTTCATCTTGGGTTAACAGAAACATGGTTAGCGGCCTTCAGTATCCTGTAGGTGATATTGATATTCTTTCTGATAAAATTGAACTTATGTTTTCGGACGATTTATTGTATAAAAGGCTATCTAAGAATGCGAGAAGAAGATATGAGAATATATTTAGAAGTGAGCTTGCAGTTTCGAAGATATTGAGATTATACAAATGATAAATTCTATTGTGTATAATTACGTGTGAAAAGTACAGGACCTGACTCTTATACACAAATTGGCAACTAGGGATCGACCTCAGGGAAAATTCACGTACATGCCCATGTTTAAAGGCTTCGCGGCTTGTTAGGCACACTATCTTTCAATATGGTTAGCGAGTCCCATCACATAATTGACAATTAGCCGATGAGCAATTTGTAGATCATTTTCAGTGTTTTCTAATACCTCCATAGAAAAATTGGAGGTCCAACAGTGAGTAACCAACACCCATTTATGCATTTTGATGTCATCCCAGATTACCGCCAACAAGGCAAAGTCGAGCACAAGTTAACTGATATCATTTTGTTAACAATTTGCGCCGTACTTGCCGGTCAAGATGATTGGAAAGCCATTCATCTTTACGGCCAAGCACAGTTAGATTTTTTAAAGCGGTTTGGTGATTTTAGTCATGGTGTACCTTCTACATCGACAATAGCAAGAGCGATGGGAATGATTAATGCCACTCGCCTACAGAAGTGCTTTATCGAATGGATGAAGGATTGTACTGAGCTCACTAAAGGTGAAGTGATTGCCATTGACGGTAAAACCGTTAGAGGCTCTTATGATGACTCTCGCGGTCTTGGTGCTATTCACATGGTAAACGCTTTTGCGACTGAAAATGGTGTTAGTCTCGGACAACATAAAGTGTACGAGAAATCGAACGAGATCACCGCTATCCCAGAGTTGCTCGAACTGCTTGATATATCAGGTTGTTTAGTCACGATTGATGCGATGGGTTGTCAAAAGAAAATCGCGCAAAAGATACTCGATAAAGACGCAGATTACCTTTTAGCTGTAAAAGGTAATCAAGGCCGTTTAAAGCAAGCGTTCGATAACTATTTCGACATGAGCATGCTCCAAAAGCATGATGGAGACTCCTACAGTACACAAGAGAAATCACGTGGCAGACAAGAAACCAGACTTGCATTGACCAATAAAGATTTAAGTGTTTTAGGTGATGTTGAGCTTGAGTGGCCAGGTCTGAAAAGCATGGGGATTGTGGTTTCAATAAGGCAAGAAGATTCGGTAGCGAAAGAGTCAGAAGTTGCAGTGAAATACTACATCAGCTCTAAGGATTTAAATGCTAAAGAATTGTTAAATGCCACGCGTTCACATTGGTTAGTTGAGTCGATGCATTGGAGTTTGGATACCACATTTGGTGAAGATGCGAGTCGCAAACGCGCGGAAGAAAGTGCAGAAAATTTCGCAAGGATCAGACAAGCGTGTTTAAATATGCTCAAGAGTGAAACGACACTAAAAGCGAGTGTGAAACACAAAAGGGCGATGTGTGCGATGGATTCAGAGTACCTTATGAAGGTTCTGGCAAGCCTTTATTGACGGGGATGTTCATGATTTTTCCGTGGCTTGGATATCAGGTAAATGTTCAATGATGGCTTGTAACCTTTAACTAACCTTATTGCACTTCTAATTAACTATCATCTAGATTGTGTTTTTTCATCAACACATCATTTTTTGATACTTTCTATTAAATTTAATTAACTCATAAACAGTTGGCTTATTTATGAAGATTGCTATTGCTGGTACAGGCTATGTTGGCCTGTCTAATGCGATGCTGCTTGCTCAGCATCATGAAGTCGTTGCGGTCGATATCGTGGCTGAAAAAGTAGAGATGCTCAATAACAAGCAGTCTCCAATTGTTGATACCGAAATCACCGATTTTCTCACCAATAAATCGCTGCATTTCACTGCGACCCTCGATAAAGAATTGGCGTATTCAAATGCCGATTATGTGGTTATTGCTACCCCTACTGATTATGACGTAGAGACGAACTACTTTAATACCTCTTCAGTGGAAGCGGTGATTAAAGAGGTAATGGCGATCAACCCAAATGCGGTGATGGTGATCAAGTCGACCGTGCCTGTCGGCTATACCGCACGTATTAAAGACGAGTTGGGTTGTGAAAATTTACTGTTCTCACCTGAGTTTTTGCGTGAAGGCCGCGCATTGTACGACAACTTGCACCCATCTCGTATTATCGTTGGTGAGCGTAGTGAACGTGCAACGGTGTTTGCAAACCTTTTGGTTGAAGGCGCAATTAAACAAGATATTGAAGTCTTGTTTACCGATTCAACAGAAGCTGAAGCGGTTAAGTTGTTCTCAAATACTTATCTAGCAATGCGTGTTGCCTACTTTAATGAATTGGATTCTTATGCTGAATCTCATGGTTTAGATGCACGTCAGATTATTGAAGGTGTAGGCTTGGACCCGCGTATTGGTTCGCACTATAACAACCCATCGTTCGGCTATGGTGGTTATTGCTTACCGAAAGATACTAAACAGCTTCGTGCGAACTACGCGGATGTGCCAAACAGCATCATAGGCGCCATTGTTGATGCTAATACTACCCGTAAAGACTTTGTGGCTGATTCCATCATCAAGCGTAACCCGCAGCGTGTGGGTATTTATCGTTTGATCATGAAGTCTGGTTCGGACAATTTCCGCGCGTCTTCCATTCAAGGCATCATTAAGCGCTTGAAAGGTAAAGGTATTGAAGTAGTCGTGTATGAGCCTGTATTGGAAGACGAAGAATTTTTCCACTCTGCTGTGATTAAAGATCTGGCCGAGTTTAAGACGATGTCGGATGTGATTGTTTCTAACCGTATGGTGGAAGAGCTGCAAGATGTCGCGGATAAGGTCTACACTCGAGATCTATTCGGCAGCGATTAATCTTAGCATCCAACAGGGGACGTGAAAGAGAAGTTCGCGCCCCCGTAATAAATTAGTAAAAATAATAAGTTATGATTTCTTTCTCTTCGGTGATACTGCCTGTGAGACAGGATCTAACAAACATTTTAACCCCCAACATATTGGATACTTTCTGTGTTGGGCTTATCTGATTAAGCTGGCTAGCTTTACTTTAAAGAAAATAACTCATGATTAAACACTGCTTATTCCCTGCGGCCGGTTATGGCACGCGCTTTTTACCTGCTACGAAATCCATGCCCAAAGAAATGATGCCTATCGTTAATAAGCCGCTTATTGAGTATGGCGTTGAAGAGGCGATTCAAGCGGGCATGAGCAGTATGGCCGTTGTCACTGGTCGTGGTAAAAGCTCATTGATGGATCATTTCGATAAAAACTATGAGCTTGAGCACCAGATCCAAGGTACTAACAAAGAGTCTTTGCTTGATGACATTCGCTCTTTGATTGATTCAGCTCAGTACACTTTTATTCGCCAACGTGAAATGAAAGGGCTTGGGCATGCCATTTTAACGGGTAAAGAATTGGTTGGTGATAACCCGTTTGCAGTTGTTCTGGCTGACGACTTATGCATTAATGATGATAAAGGCGTGTTAGCACAAATGGCCGCACTTTATCGCCAGTTCCGCTGCTCTATTGTCGCGGTAGAAGAAGTGCCAGAGTCTGAAACGCATAAGTACGGTGTGATTGCTGGTGAGCACTTAAGTGATGATCTGATTCGCATTACCGATATGGTTGAAAAGCCTGAGCAAGGTACCGCGCCAAGTAACTTAGCTATTATTGGTCGTTATATTCTAACACCAGATATCTTCGATATTTTGGAAGACACACAGCCGGGCAAAGGCGGTGAAATCCAAATTACGGATGCGCTTTTAGAACAAGCCAAAAATGGTTGTGTGATTGCGTATAAGTTTAAAGGTAAACGTTTTGATTGTGGCAGCGTCGATGGCTACATCGAGGCGACGAACTACTGTTATAAAAACGTCTATCTGAGAGGCAGCAAAGCAAAAATGGATCAAACCGCTACTGAAAAGGGTAGTCGTTGAGCATGAGGTATTGATGTTTCCTCACCACGAGAATCGCTTGTGGTGATTTGTTGCGTGTTTCTTATTCTACATCTACTGGATGACGCATTCGTTTAAGATGGAAGCCGTCAGAAAATGGAAGAAGCTAAAAAGCAGCTAGGACACGATAAATTTAAAAAGGGCCTATTCTCAACTTGAGATTGGCCCTTTTTGTTTTTAGTCAGTTTGAATGGTTTTGGACTTGAGAGCCCTCTATCTCGAGAACGCCTTTGTAAGTTTTTTATACGTTTTCTCTATGAACTTAAGCCATTAATACACTTTTTCTGGAAGGTTACGTAAACTTCTAATCCAGCTGGTGATGCGCCAAACATAGCTCATGGCCACGGTGTATGAAGCAAAACAGATCATAAACAGGATGAACATGGTCGATTCCGCAATTTCTAGGAACTCACCAAAAATACCGAACCCTGCAAAGCCACTTGCGATCAAACAAATGATGGCCAGAGTTTGTCGTGATGTAAAACCAAGACGCTGGAAGATGTGGTGGAGGTGCTCTCTGTCTGGCTTGAAAGGGGAGTCACCGCGTCGTACGCGTCTAAACATGATGGCGGCCATGTCCATCAGTGGTACAGCAATGAGCCACAACGCTGTAATCGGTCGCATCATGGTTTCTAATGGATCTTGACTGGCGCCGAGCAGTAGCCAAATTACGGTAAAGCCAATCATCATGCTACCAGCGTCGCCCATAAAGACCTTACGCTCTCGCCCAAGAATACCAAGGTTCATCATGATATAAGGAATGGTTGCGACAATGAACACCACGCATAAATACGCTAAGCCATGTTGGCTGTCGACTTGAAGTAAAAGGGCGATACCGCCAAAAGTCACAATAGCAAGCCCACCTAACAATCCATCAATGCCATCCACCATGTTGAACGCGTTAATCGCGCCAATCACTGCGAGTATGGTTACTACTGGGCTCAGGAAACCTAAATGCAGGTCGCCAGTACCAAACAGGTTACCAATGTTGTCTAATCGAATATCGGCGAAATACATCATCCCGATGGAGAGAATTGCTTGCACTGCCAGTCGTATTTTGAAGCTAATGTCGAATTTGTCATCAAGCGCCCCGATAATAATAAGCGTAATAACAGAAGCTAAAAAGAGTGGGCTATGAGGGATGACGTCTGGATGGGTAACGATGAATTGGCTAATGGTTAAGCTGATCGCTATACCACCTACCAATGGGATCGCACCAGAGTGTAACTTTCTCTCATTAGGTTTATCCACTAAGCCAATGGATTTTGCCATTTTTCTCATCAAAAAGAGTGAGGAAAAAGAGAAGAAGCAAACAAATGATAGCTCTAATAACATGATTAATTCTAGCCAATTTATTGTGTGAATTTTTATTGTGTTTATTTTAAGCTAAAATCTGTTTTATGTACATGCTGTTGATTATGGCGACTGACTTTTATTAGTAATACCTTCGCGTGAGGGCAGGAATACAAGGCGAAAGTGTGCTAGCACCAAAATACGGGGAAACTCATGTTATCGTATCGCTAGTCCTCCCATAGCCAAGGCCGTTGCCTGTACTGATATCGGTTGAGCTGAAACGACACCGGTTTCTTGATGGTCGTGTAGCTGTAACACTGCCTGTTATGCGGCTTATCGATAATGACGGTCTTCTCGCCATAACAAATATCACTGCGTGGATCTTGGCAATGTTCATACAAAGCAAAAGATAACGCTTGCCCCCATTGAAGGTGTTTTTCCCACCTCATCGACCTATCCAAATGCCCATCCGTTTGTTTCAACGCTCAGTGGTATTTGGCTAAAGGCAACCCAGCGTACTGGGCGTGAAACAGAACATCGTGCAACATGACTGCCTCTGAGTTCATTATGCTAGCAGTATGCAAAATACAGCGCCCAAGTATTTTTTAAACTTCGCCAATAACTTTGCGATTTGGTCATCAGTTGAGTCTTGAACGAATGGCCTATTGGGACTGATCTTTTTCTGTCCTGATTTTACTCTGCTAATCATAATCTTACTGTGTAGTCTGTCTCAGCCCTGAGACCGGTGATCATTTAAGATCCTCTTTTTGAGACTCCGCGTAAAAATAAAAATACAGGACACCCATGTGTTTGTTTCAACTTCGCCAACAACTTTTGCGATTTAGTCATCAGCTGAGTATTGAACGACAATTACTCTGCCTTGGTTCGTAGTCGTCTAATCAGCGTTAGCCGTTCCCAAAATCTTCAGCTAATGTACAATTTGCCAAATGAGTAAAAAGGGTGTAGTTTTTACTCATGGTTAAATTTGAATTTGATGAAAATAAAAGCAGGTCAAACTTTGAGAAACATGGAATTGATTTCTATACTGCCCAAGGTTTGTGGAACGATTCTGATCTTATCGAAATCCCTGCAAATACAAGCGATGAGCCAAGATATTTAGCTATCGGTATGCTTAATGGCAAGCATTGGTCTAGTGTCATTACATATCGTGGGTTAACTCTTAGAATCATTTCAGTCAGACGTTCACGCAAAGCGGAGGTGAACTTATATGAAAGCGCATGAGTTTGATGCCAAGTTTGAAAGTGACGATGATATTTTAGGTGATCTAGATTTATCTAAAGTTAAACGTCCAATGCAAAAACAGAAACGAGTCAATGTTGATTTTCCTGCCTGGATGCTAGAGTCACTAGACCGTGAAGCAAGTCGAGTAGGTGTTACACGACAGTCAATCATCAAGGTTTGGCTAGCTGAAAGGCTTGAAAATGTAGCCCATCACCACACTTCAAACTGAACGGTTACGAAAGTAAAATACTGGGCGCCCATGTATTTGGCGATACGGTTTAACATTCATTCAGTGTTAAGATTATGAAATGAAAAAGACAACTCCAACGCCACATGATGCGCTCTTTAAGCAGTTTATGACTCATCCAGAAACGGCTAAAGACTTACCAATCATTAGAGGAATCTGAATTTACTTCCGTCTATGAACGCATTCATTCTATGGCTTGCAAAGGCGATGAAGGTAAAGGAGAGGTCGCCTCTTTACCCGCTAAAGGCTTAGCTGGCTTTTTAGGGAATGAGCGACAAATGCAACCCTCGGTGTTTTCTAAGATAGGGGGTATTGAGTTCTCTTTGTTGGATTATTTAGCCCTAGTAGAAGCATTAGGCCAAGTGGTTCGGCCAAACAAGCGTGGTTATATTCCGCCCTGTGATAATATGATTCTTGAACGGCTCAATATGAATGCCGAAGAGTGGCTGAAGCTTTCAGAAAGCTTTGGGGGCAAATTTCGCTGTGCTGTTGGGTCTGCTCAAGAGCTTGAAAGCTATGCATTGCACACCAACTGAGCGTGGGTGTCAGGGCAAAGTTTGATGAATGTTACCCAGCGCTTGAATTAAGATTGGATAAATTTCAAATCTGTTTTACGTTTGTTCTTGAGCTTCTGGTAAAAATTTTCGTGTGAGTCTAAGTGAAGAAGATAGAGCTCAAGCTTATTCTCTATCCATGAATAACCTAATAGTGCGAGTTGATTGTTAAGCTGAAACTTGTGAACACGCATATGAGAAAGATCACCTTTCTTTTGTTCACCTATTTCTGGGTGCTCAACAATCTTTTCTATTTCATCTTCCACGATGGTTAATAGGGTATCAGGAAGTTTCGATAATGCCTTTTCAAAGCGACGTGATTCGTAAATATCAATGTTTCTTTGTTCTTCGCACATAACGCTTTGCCAGGCCTTGTTTAACTTCTTGATTTGCAAGTAGAGATTCTTTTACAAATTCATAGGGCAAATCTGGATTATCAATCATGATTTGACCGATTTTGGCCCAATACTCTATTTGTTTTGGTACTGAACGATTTTCGGCTTCTGCGTGTACCTTGGCTTGGCTCACGAAGTTTTCATCGAGTCTTACACTGGTCGCCATAATGAGTCACCTAAGTTGTCTATATTTAACTCAATTATGCGACAATTTGTTGCATTGGTCAATCAAGGACGGGATCCTAATATTCCACCGAGTCAAAATACGCGCTGAGCTGTGAAATATAAAGGTCGATGCTTACGCTGTCTGAAAGTTTGTAATCTTTAGCTCGTGAAACCTCTAATCAATGGTTTCCTTGTCCCCCTTATGTAAAATTAGGGTCGAAACAAGGTGTACTTTTTGAAAATTGCTATTGCTGGAACAGGCTATGTTGGTCTGTCTAATGCGATGCTGCTTGCTCAGCTGATCTGCCCCAGTCAGACTGGACACTTCATTAAGTGACAGTAGTTCCTAAGGCTCACTCACACGCGAAGAATATGGCTTACTGTATACTCCGTTGTAAGGCGTTTGTATTTTGAGCCTGTTTTTGTGCGCTTTGGAGTAGTTTAGTCACGTCACTCACTCCTAGTTCAGCTTTGATTTCTGAGACAAGTCCCGTAACCTCAATGATGATATCCTTGTTGGGTAGTACACTAACAACATCTGAGTTCTCAAGAGTTTTCTTGGCTGACTGAACTTTGCTCTTTGTTGCTTCGCCACCAACATTCTCAATAAAGCTCATCGCCGCCTCACTGTAGATCCCGTGATTGCTGTCTAGTAGCAGTAGCACCGCTTTCTCTGTGTTCGTCAGTGAC
Organism: Vibrio sp. SG41-7; assembly: GCF_014164465.1. Taxonomy (NCBI): domain Bacteria; kingdom Pseudomonadati; phylum Pseudomonadota; class Gammaproteobacteria; order Vibrionales; family Vibrionaceae; genus Vibrio; species Vibrio sp. SG41-7. Next base: position 24,681 of record NZ_JACJFF010000061.1, read on the forward strand.
ACCAACCTTTCATCAAGATTGTTCTCGACCTTAATCGCTTCCTTAATAAATTGAATTGATTGGTTGAGTGAATTTTGCTTATTAACCAGACCGCGAATGACGTTTATCACCCAATAAGGTGATTTATCAGTAGCACGCCAAAAATCCATCAATTCAATCGGGTAAACATGGATGTTATAAGCGGTTTCAAGGCGCTTAACACAGTGGTTAATGAACCCATCATCAATCTGAGGAAACTCATTAACCTGAGCAGACTGATAAAATGGGGCATCCTTGTCATGAAATGCTGCTCGCATCCGCTTGCGGCTTGATCCAGTGTATAAAACCGTAATGGTGGAACCCAGAGTATCCAGAATCGTGCGAAGTGAGTAATTCAGGTTCTCAAATGCAGGGGACGTCGATAAGTGTTGAAATTCATCAAGTATCAAGACCACCTTACTTCTACCACATACTTTTTTGATTTCATTGAGAAGCGACTTGATATCACTCATCTCTTTGTCTGTAGTTGGTCTTGGGGTGAACTTAAATCCGATTTTGCCAAATCCTGCGTCAATCGCCATCTGCTCAATTTCAGTATTCAGGATACGCTTTATCGTACCCTCTTGCGAAAGCTCGTTATAAGCAGCTTGCAGTTGACTGATGATCTCGTTTTGTGGTGCATTCTTATTGCCCCACATGTTTATGTAAATTGGGGTAAGCCCCTTATCGATCAGATATGGACTTAAATCATGCAGTAAGAAGTGAGTCTTACCTATGCGTCGGCTCCCCAGATAAGCCATCCGAGAGAATAGAGTGTCTTGACACATAGTGCCGATATGACGAGCCAAGTCTTCGCGAGGGTATGACCAAGGATCTGGGTTGCTGATGTATTCTAATTTCTTCACGATGCCACCTCTATGCTTTCATTTGATTTCATTTTGGTTTGATGAATTCATTTCTGCAAGATGAAAGGAAGTGAAGTCGCATAAAATGAGCATCCACAAGTAAAATATGTAAATGGCGGTTGAGTCACTTCAACACTTAACGATAACAGAGTCTTTGAAAACTTTAATGTGGACTTGGTGGTGAAAGCGAAGGTGAGCTCACCGGAGCTATTGGCGTATATCGAGCGTTATATGCCAGTAATCAGAAAGTCAATAGCAGCAATGATTTCGTTTCTAAATGTACTCAATTCATTGACTGGATCACGTAAGATCTTAGTCGGCACACTTGCCATTTGGTGAGTGAGGATCACGAAGTCACCTTCATCAATATGGATTACTGGGCATAGGTGAGTAGGGGCTTTCTTTTCTAACATTTCAACTGGTGTTAATGGGATCACCAGTCGGGTATTTAGCGTATCAAGCATTTCACTTTGAACATCAACAAAGTATGGATAAGCGGTAGCAGTGCTTTTATCGTTATTTTGGTATAGTGAAAACTGTGACATTAGAATATTCTGTAAGAATCGGAAAACAGACTGTGGTTTTCGGTTAGTTCGTTGCAAGCACTGATAGCATCAGCATTCTGCTCCAACCACTCAGTCTTACGGCGTTGGCTAACTTCTTTTTCAAGCGCTTTTTCCATTGTTGCTGAGAGGTTTATATTCAGGCGCTTAGCTTCAGCGAGTAATTCGCTATTTAAGCTTAAGTTTGCAGCTTTTTTAGGCGCTTGCGTGCTATATGCGTTTCTCATGATAATTACCTATGCGTATTTAATGTGCGCATTAAGTATAGGTACATGAAAGGCATATAACAAGCGGGTATGAATCACATGGCTATTGTTGGCACCCCTCACCTTCACAGAAAAGATTGGTAAAACAACTTTAAGTTGTTAATGGGTGAATTTACAACGTAAAAGTTGTTAAGAGGGGTTGGAACAACTGGTAGGTTGTGTGGTGGAATGAAAAGCGTAGAAGAAATTGCAACCTTGCTTACTGAGCAACGCAGAAAGATCGGTATCGAGCAAAAAGACATGTACATGCGGATTGGCATGAAGCAGCAACAATATCAGCGCATTGAAGCGGGCAGTGATGTAAAGCTATCCACTTTGCTTAGGGTATTGGAGGGCTCGACTTGGAACTCTCGATCACGCCCAAAGGCAGAAAAGAGCATTCAGCTCTTCAAGCGAGTGCTATTCAAGGTCAGGGCGAAGCCGCAAAAAGTGACCAATTATCAGATGACGGGGATGACCTTGGTTTTTGGTTTGGCTCTGAGGATAAATAATGAGTAAGCAGATAGAGAGGGTTGAAGGCCTGAATATTCAGCTTCATGGTATCGATGTTGCAGTTATTACTCACTATGCTGGCGGCAAAAACATTCTGACTTTCAATCCTGATTTTGCCGCCATACTAGAGTACCAACGCCCTGTTTTTACTTTGAGGCAGTTGCTTGACCCTGCTTATTTGAATAAGCCGCAAATTAGAACCGATAAGATTCCCCCAGTCCTGTCAAATCTGTTGCCTGAGGGGGCGCTAAGAGAACTGACAGCGCGAGCCACACCAACAATGAGTTTTCAATCCTTGCATATCTAGGCTCCAATTTGCCGGGAGCCATTATTGCTCAGCCAATAAAAGCAGGGGATTTACCTGATTGGGCGTTGGAGCAACGGCTATCGACAGAGCCTCAACAGATTGATGTTAAGCATGCCGATACCAAGTTCTCTTTGGCTGGTGTACAGATGAAGTTCTCGTCGTCTCACGTGGATGGCCGTTACCATATCGATCAGGAAATCTCTGAAGATATGTGGATTGTAATAACACCATCGACGGTTCAAAAAGGTGTACCTGTCAATGAGTATACCTGTATGAAGCTGGCTGAAGCCGCTGGGGCAGACATTCCGGAAGTACGACTGCTCGAACTGAGCGAGCTGGAAGGGTTACCAAGTATCCGATTGCCAGATGAGCAGTACGCCTATGGTATTAAGCGGTTTGATCGCGGCAGCGCTGGTCGTATTCATACTGAGGACTTTGCACAAGTTTTCGGTCTCTATCCCTCAGATAAGTATCAAAAGGTCAATTATGAGCAACTTGGCAACGTGCTTTATCGAACAAGCTCAGAGCGTTTGAAGGATATCCAACAAATAGCTCGAAGACTGCTTATCAATATCTTGCTTGGCAACGGTGATGCCCACTTAAAGAATTGGACGTTGATATACGGTGATAGGCATTCGTCCAGATTATCCCCACTTTATGACGTGGTGTTTACCACACCATACATTGAGCACGATAGTTTTGCTCTTAACATGTTGGGCACTAAACATTGGTTTGAAATTATGATGGATCACTTTAAAACGTGGTCAGATAAAGTGGGGGGGCATGGGTTGCTATTAAGCCTCATCTACTGGATGTGATGAGCAAAGCTCGAGAGCAGTGGCCTCACTTGTTGGAAGATCTTCCGATGATTGATGAACACCAAGAAGCTTTAAAACAGCATTGGCAGCAATTGCATGAAGACTTCGCAATTTAACTAGGCGGTCTGTGAGCCTTTGACTGATACCGTGCATATCTAACAGTTCAGACTTTTGGCTGTTAGATTCAATTTCAAGTAACGACTTTACATGGGTTCATGTTGAATCTACTTGGCGGGTTGATCGCGCACAGTCTGAAACCAGAAAAGCCATCGCTTAACATCACGAACGCTGAAAAAACAGGGTTGATGGCGATGGCTTAAACTGAACTGAGGGTAATTATCGTAAGTCTTCTAGACTCATGCCTCGATAACTCACCTTATAGTCTTTAAACTTTGTCAATAGCTTCTGTGATTTGGCAATCAGTTGAGTTTGACTGTAGCGCTTAATGTTTCTTTTCACCTCAATAAACACCACCTCTTTATTCATATCATTGACAGCCACGATGTCAATTTCGTTTTGGTTGCCCTTCTCCCAATAAGTACCAATTTGATTGTATTCGCCAGATTCGGCCAGTTGTAATTTAATGACTCTTTCTAACCATATGCCACTGTATTGCTCAAAATCGCGATCAATTACTTGTTGGATGTACTTTAGGTTCCCCACTTCTACGCTACTTTGGTTCTTGTGGATGTAGCGAAACCAGAAGTTAAGAAAGGCGTCTTTGATCTGATATTTTACGATGCGTCCCCCTGGTTTGCTGAAAATGGGTACGACTCGCTCAATAATATCGAACTCGTCTTCCAGCTTTTTAAGTTGTGGCCCTACCGAGTATTGCAGTATTGATTCGATGTCACTGCGACTGGTTTTTCCAGAAGCTATTGCAGAGAGAATGGAGAAGTAATTGCTTTGTTCACTGCCAAACTCTTCGGTCAGTCGATATTTACCTTCATCCAAGCTCAGTGAAAATTCACTGATTAATTGCGGCCATAATGGCTCTGAGTGATCACACTGCACTAACCATTCAAGATACTTGGGTACCCCACCACTAAAACAATACCATTGCAGCAATGCCTCCGGGGTAAAACACGAATGATCGTGCATCATCTCTTTGATAAAGCTCGGTTTAAGGGGCAGTAAGTCGATACGGTGATCCGCTCTTCCAAATAGGGGCTGTTTACTGTTTTGAAACAGGTGAGTCATCATTGAATAGAGTGAGCCACAGCAGATCAGATGCATCTTGGAGTTCAATCGGTAGCTGTCCCATAAATTCTGCATATCTGAGAAGAAGCTTGGGTTAATTTTTTGCAGATCTTGAAACTCGTCGATGATCAGTGTGATAGGCGTGGATTTTGCGTACGTTAAGAGAATTTCAAGTAACGATTTTAAAGAATCCGGTTTACCGTAAATGGGCAGATCGAGTTGTTCTTTGATTTGTTCAGTAAACTCCTCACATAAAAGCGGTTCCGCTTTTCTTGAGACAAAAAGATACACAACGTTGGGAGCTGTAAATGCCTTTTTGAGTAGGGTGGTTTTACCTACACGTCTACGGCCGACCATCACTGTGAGTTGACCATGTTTAGTGTGTGCCGTGCTAGTCCACTTTTGTAGATTTAATAACTCGGATTGTCGGTTGTAGAACTTCATGATTACACTCTTAAATAATTACTGTAGTAACTATTACAGTAATTTTGTTATCGGTAAATGAAATTTGAGAGAAAAGTAAGGCGCACGTACGCTTATACTTGGCGATTTATATGAGATCAGACCGGATAAGCGCCATAGGTATCTACACATGTTGAGCAAAAAACGAACTGGCCAACTCTTTCATCCTATTGATTTCCTCTGTCGTGTAAGTGTTCAATACCTCGCACATTTGTAAGTGATCTGCTCCAGCCTGGCTGATGAAATGGTCTTCCTCTCACTTTAGTTAGCAACATGTTGGGGCAAACCCCATCAAAACCACAGCAAGTGTTAGGTGGGCTACAAGCTCTCTAACAATTGATTTGTTGATAAATGAAGCAATGTGTCATTTTCCCTCTTTACAATCGCTTTGCTGCAATCTTATAAACTTGATTACGCCCACGCTTACCAACTGCCACTACAGAAACAATCACTTCTTGATCTCTCACCTGATAAACAAGTCGATATCCCGCACTTCTCAGCTTAATCTTGTAGCAGTTTTGCTGGCTGCTTAACTTTGCCGCTGACACATGTGGATTTTCTAGACGTTCAATCAGCTTCTTTTTAAACTGAGATCTAATGGTGCTATCCAACTTGTACCAATCTTTCTCAGCCTCAACCTTGAAAACTAACTTATAAGTCATCGATGTTTATCTCTATTTCGTCTGAATGCTCACGTTCTTTAACTAATTGAGCAAGTTCAATATCTTCCAGTTTATCCATTAGCATTTCATAAGCATCAGCAGGAACACAGTAGAATGCAGGTTGATTGCGATTCAATACTGCAACGGGAAACCCATCAGCTTGTTCAATGACTGCCATAGGGTTTTTTTTCAGCTCGCTAATACTAGTTGAGTTGTCAGCGAGAATAGGACGAACTGTTACCATAATTTAATCCTTAATGACCATTTAACAATGCTATTAATAAGTCTTTAAGATTGCAAAGTCAATAAAAAGACCTGTTGGAAGGTCTTTTTATGCCACATTCGTTATTGTTGTTTAGCAATTTCGCTGCCATATCTCCTGCCGTTATTCCCGTGTTATCAGTGGTGCTAGTCTTGCCACTGCCAAGGCTGCTGCCTGTACTGATATCGGTTGAGCTGAAACGACACCGGTTTCTTGATGGTCGTGTAGCTGTAACACTGCCTGTTATGCGGCTTATCGATAATGACGGTCTTCTCGCCATAACAAATATTACTGCGTGGATCTTGGCAATGTTCATACAAAGCAAAAGATAACGCTTGGCACCATTGAAGGTGTTTTTCCCACACCATCGACCTATCTAAATGCCCATCCGTTTGTTTAAGTGCGTAATAGTACTTCGCTAAAGTCAGCCCTGGGGACTGAGCGTGTAATCGAACATCGTGAAACATAACTATGCCTGAGGTCATCATACTGTCGGCGTACTTATCGAGTACCGATTGCAACGTTGGATCCTCTATAAAACGCTCATAACATTGCTTGGCTATCGATTCTAAACGGCGTTGTTCGTTCAATGAACTTAACGCTATTTCTTGTTTGTTACCGATGAGTGTATAAACCGAAGGCAGTTCAGAGCCTAATGCAAAGGCGCACAGTTGATCATTATCCGTTAGGTTTTGACGGAAGTATTGAGCGCGGTTAAAGGTCAGTATCATCATGCTGCGCCTCCTAACATCATATCGTTAAACGCGTTTCCGTCTTGTCTAGAAGCATTGGCGACATAAGGGGCGTACACCTCAAACAGTAGTTTGGTATCGCTGTGTCCTAACTTGTGGGAGATAAAAAGTGGATTCTCATGCGCGGCAATGTGCAGCACCGCAGCTGTGTGGCGCGTCTCGTAGGCGCGACGTGGTTTCAGGCCTGCTTTTTTCAACGTTGGGTGCCAAACATGCTTGCTGATGTAATGCGTATCTAACCCTTGTCCTGTTTTGGAGGGAAACACAAATGGGCTGTTGTCTTGTCTTTTGTTCCACTGACGCTTGAACGCGGCGTATAAGGTGTCACACATCTGTAAATCACGACGAGATTTGGGTGTTTTCACATCGCAAATTTCCCCATTCACATAATTTTGTCTCACACGAATCAATCGATGGTCAAAATCGATGTGCTCCCAATGCAGTCCATGTACCTCACAGCTTCGCATCCCCGTCCAAAATCGCAGTAAAAAGTAATCATGCCACTGCTCATCACAGCATTTTAAGAAAGTACGCACTTCCTCCATGGTCAGCGGTTTAGAATCCGCCTTTTCTTCTTTCAGAGATTTGTAGCGTCTAAATGGGTACTTGAAGCCATGCTCTTCGGCGGCAAGACTGATGATGGCGATCAGTGGCCATAAAATATTATTGATGCGTTTGTTGGTGAGTTTACGTGTACCATCCTTTTTTCGACCTTCTTGCAGCGTCTGACGGAAAAAATCGACTTGGGATAATGACACTTCAGAAACCAACGTGTTTCCAAAGTGCGGGAGGAGGTAGTGTTCAAGCGTATTTCTGACCACACCTTGGTAGCTGCTTTTCCAATTGCCTTTTTGACGCTCATACCACTGAT
>NZ_JACJFF010000062.1:0-30600 GCF_014164465.1 Vibrio sp. SG41-7
TACTTGCAGGCCTCTGGGTTTTCTTGCAAATGTGCGAAGTATTAAATACTTACACGACAGAGGAAATCAACAGGATGAAAGAATTGGCCCGTTCATTTTTTGCTCAATATGTGTAGATACCCATGATTAGAGGTCTATTCTATATCCATAGTATTTTAGGGGCTTTTGAAAGGAAGCCAGTATAAATATCAAGGTGCACTCACTATTGCTGCACCTTTGGACCTTAAGGAATAGATCATGAGTAAAAAACTAACTACAGCTGCGGGTTGTCCTGTTGCTCATAACCAGAATGTTCAAACTGCGGGTAAACGCGGTCCTCAACTTCTTCAAGATGTTTGGTTTTTAGAAAAAATGGCGCATTTTGACCGCGAAGTCATTCCAGAGCGTCGTATGCACGCGAAAGGTTCAGGCGCTTACGGCACATTTACTGTTACGCACGACATTACCAAATACACCAAGGCAAAACTGTTTTCTGAAATAGGTAAACAGACCGACCTGTTTGCACGTTTTACAACAGTTGCGGGTGAGCGTGGTGCCGCTGATGCTGAGCGTGATATCCGCGGTTTTGCATTGAAGTTTTATACTGAAGAAGGCAACTGGGATATGGTGGGTAACAACACGCCAGTATTCTTCCTTCGTGATCCTCTTAAGTTCCCAGACTTAAACCACGCGGTTAAACGTGACCCGCGCACCAACATGCGCAGTGCGAAGAACAACTGGGATTTCTGGACCTCTCTACCTGAAGCGCTTCACCAAATCACCATAGTAATGAGTGACCGTGGTATTCCTGCTACGTACCGCCACATGCACGGTTTTGGTAGCCACACGTTCAGTTTTATTAACGCAGACAACGAGCGTTTCTGGGTGAAATTCCACTTCAAATCTCAGCAAGGTATTAAAAACCTGTCTGATGCAGAAGCCGGACAATTAATCGGTAATGATCGCGAAAGCCACCAACGCGACTTGTTAGACAGTATCGACAACCAAGACTTCCCTAAATGGACGTTGAAAGTGCAAGTGATGCCAGAAGCGGATGCAGCGAAGGTTCCATACAACCCGTTCGATCTTACTAAGATTTGGCCACACGCGGATTACCCGTTAATTGAGGTGGGTGAGTTTGAATTGAACCGTAACCCGCAAAACTTCTTCGCTGAAGTTGAACAGTCGGCATTCAACCCTGCCAACGTGGTTCCGGGTATCAGCTTCTCACCAGACAAGATGCTGCAAGGTCGTTTGTTTGCTTATGGTGATGCGCAGCGTTACCGTTTGGGTGTTAACCATCAGCATATCCCAGTGAACGCACCTCGTTGCCCTGTACACAGCTACCACCGTGATGGTGCGATGCGTGTTGATGGTAACTTTGGTAGCACATTGGGTTATGAGCCAAACAACGAAGGTCAATGGGCTGAGCAACCAGATTTCGCTGAACCAGCATTGAACCTCGATGGTGCTGCAGCGCACTGGGATCATCGTGAAGATGAAGATTACTTCTCGCAACCGGGTGACTTGTTCCGCCTAATGACACCAGAGAAGCAAGCGATTCTGTTTGATAACACTGCTCGTAACCTAGGCGGCGTACCAAAAGAGATTCAATTGCGTCACCTAAGACACTGTTACAAAGCAGACCCTGCATACGGTGAAGGCATTGGTAAATTGCTTGAAATCGACGTGAGCGAATTTAAGTCGTAATTAATCATCTTGATTCGTTAATCGAAAGGCCGTTGAGTGAATCACTCGATGGCCTTTTTTGATCTCGCTGATCATCAAGCAACCCTAAATTATTGAAAAGTTGAACTATTCACATTGATAGTTTTTACCTATCGAATTGATAAATTTATCCCATTATCTTTGTAAGAACGATCGGATTACTCTACGACTATCAGTTTATAAAGTAGAAGAATTTGAGATGAATAAGAGCGCATTAATCGTTGAAGGTGGAGCAATGAGAGGCATTTTTGCTGCCGGAGTTTTAGACGCCTTTATGCAAGACGATTTCCGTCCTTATGACTTTGCCATCGGCGTATCTGCAGGTGTGTCGAACCTCGTTGGCTACTTATCTCATGCACCAAAACGCAGTTATGATGTGATCACCACGATGGCGACGGATAAGACCTTCTTTAATCCTACTCGCTTTGCCAAAGGTGGTAATTTAGTGGACGTGAAATGGTTATGGAACGAATCCAATCAGCGTTATCCGCTCGATTGTGGTGAGTTGTTTTCAAGTATCCCACTCATCGCTGCTGTAACAAACGTCGATACGGGCAGCGCAGACTACTACCATATTAAGCCAGAAAACCTTTCTAACGTGGTGGAAGCGACCACCGCTTTACCTATTGCTTACCGCGAGACACCGTGTTTCTCTGGTGGCTGTTATACCGATGGTGGTGTCGCGGATTCGATTCCGGTGCGTGAAGCATACCGTCGTGGTGCGCGAGACATTACGGTGATTCTTTCTCATCCTTTGAGTTACCGAATGAAGCCTCAAAAGCACCAATGGATGCTAAAAAAACTGTTAAAGAAATTCCCCAATATTGCGGAGTCGATGGCGGTACGTGCTGAAAACTATAACCAGTCTTTGGAGTTCATTCGTAATCCACCAAAAGATGCGACCATCAAGGTGATAGCGCCGCCAGAAGCGTTTGCGGTGAAGCGATTAACCATGGATCAAACTGTTTTAGATGCAGGTTACCAGATGGGCGTGAAGGCAGGTGCAGAGCATTTGGCCATTCGCAAAGGCGTTTATGGTTTGGATGTCGAGGATTGTCATTTCTGCGTCTAGGAACTGTTTTTGAATACTAGATAAACGAAAAAGCCACGCTGTTCACTTAGGAATAGCGTGGCTTTGTATTTGTGGAACGAGTTTGTTGTCAGTCTGCTATTAACTCAATTTGTCGTTAAACCAGTTCGTTGCCGCTGGTGTTGCTTGCAAAGAAAGCATCAACGCTGGTGAGCGTTGTATTGGCAATGTTGAACAGCGCATCTTTAGTTAAGAAGGCTTGGTGACCAGTGAACAATACGTTGTGACAAGCGGATAGGCGACGGAATACGTCATCGACAATCACGTCGTTAGATTTGTCTTGGAAGAACAGCTCTTTCTCATTGTCGTAAACATCAAGACCAAGCGCACCAATCTTACTCTGTTTAAGCGCTTCGATAGCAGCGGTTGAATCCAGTAGTTCACCACGACTGGTGTTGACGATCATCACGCCATCTTTCATTTTGCCAAATGCCGTTGCATCCAACAGGTGGTAGTTCTCTTTACTCATTGGGCAATGTAAAGAAATCACGTCAGATTCTTGGTAAAGCTCGTCGAGTTCGACGTATTTAGCACCCAGCTCTTTTGCCAATGGGTTCGGGTACGGGTCGTAGCACAAGATGTTCATGCCTAAACCTTTCAGAATACGCATCGTCGCTAAGCCAATCTTTCCTGAACCAATTACACCAACGGTTTTACCGTGGAAGTTGAAGCCAACTAGCCCCTCAAGAGAGAAGTTCGCATCGCGAGTACGTTGGTATGCTTTGTGTAGTTTACGGTTTAAACACATCATCATGCCGACCGTGTGTTCTGCTACCGATTCTGGTGAATAAGCAGGAACGCGAACCACTTGCAGACCAAACTCTTTGGCTGCATCTAAATCGACTTTATCAAAACCTGCACAGCGCATCGCAATCAGCTTAGTGCCGCCTTTCGCTAGAATCTCTAGCACATCTCGCGATAGGTCGTCGTTTACAAACGCTCAAACGACTTCGTTGTCGTGCGCCATTTTTGCTGTTGTTGTAGTGAGTCGAAAATCGTGAAAATGGAACTCAGCGTTGAGTTCGCCTTTTGCAAGTTCAAATGATTTTTCGTCGTATGATTTTGAGCTAAAAAAAGCAATGTTGAGCATGGCTTCCTCTCTTACCTAAAATATAAATAATCCACTGATTCATTATCTGAAACGGGATTAAAACTAATAACTTTGTCCAGTGTGCTAGAGTTTTTTTGTCTTGTCTATCACCATTAGTCACTGTAATTACTATGGTTATTTGATCTTCTATCATCACTTTTCGAACATCTTCTTGGTCTCTTTCTCTGACCAGAAGTTAATGTTGAATTGTGCGTCGTCGCTAAGCTCTACTCGATGCCAATATTGAGGCAGGCTTGTGGCAAATTGCCCAGCTTCGATTGTGATTACACTTTCTGGTTCTGTCGCTTCTGCATCGGCAAAACCGTAGAAGGTGACGGTGCCTTCCATTACGCAGATCTGGCCGAATACGCCTTCTGCGGTGTTATGGTGATTAAGCAATGCAGCCGGTATGTTGTCTTTGGTGAAAAATGGCGTTGAACGTTGAATTTTCCAGTGTGACGGAATACGTAAATGACTCATATAAAACCTCTTATCTGTCTGTATTTTGAATATAAGCTTTAGCTTTGATGGAATTGGTGACTGTGATTACCAGTAGTTCTCGCTGCTGAATTGGCCGGGTTTTCGGCGTAAGTGCTTCTCGAAACCTAAGCTGGTTAGTGCTTCACTTGTGTCGCGAACCATTTGCGGATTGCCACAAAGGTAGAAAAAACTGCGGGTTTGATTGAAAGCGACAGACGTGGTTTGCTCAAGGTCGCCTCCAAGTAACAAGCTTGGGATTCGTCCGCGCAAAGTTCCGGTGACTGATTCTCTAGAAATAATTGGCACATATTGTAGTTTCCCTTGGAAGTGATTAACGAGTTGAGCGATACGGTGTCGATAAGTCAGGTCTTGTTCTGTTCTTACGGCATGAACCAGTACAAGGTTTTTGAATGACATTACTTTTTCGACATCTGAGCCGTTTCGCTGCTGTATCTGCATGCTTTCGAGCATTGAGATAAAAGGCCCAACGGCAGTCCCGGTTGAAAGCATCCATAGATCGTCGGCGATCTCTGGGATCTCATCTAAGGTCATAAAGCCGCTTGGGTCTTTGCCGACAAATATGTCATCGCCTACCTTCAACTCGTGAAGTTGAGGTGAAAGCTGACCGTTCTGATCCTTAATAATCAAAAACTCTAGGTGTTGGTGACCTTGTTCGTGTTCTGGCGCATTCACCATCGAATAGGCTCGCCTTACGAACTCATCCTCACTGTTAAGTAAGCCAAGTTTCGTGAATTGACCCGCTTGATAGGGAGAGACGGGAGCACTGACTTGCAGCGAGAACAGTTGATCTGTCCATTGTGTTTTATGTAAGACTTTGCCAGTGACCAAACCATGAGGAATATCTGTCATATCATCACCTTTACTTAGAGAAGTTATCTCATTAAGGATACTCAACTATTTACACTTTGGAGTTGCATGTACCATGCCATTAATGAGAATGCTTATCAATACTGATAATTCGGTGAGAATGAACTTGAATGATGTCAAATAGACTTTGTATTCACCGTGTCTAAATGACATCTTTATTGTTTTTTGATGTGATTCCTTGCAATTAAGAACAATGAATTGCTCTATTGACACAGACCGAAATTGATACAGTGGTTTGACCCCAAGGGTATTCAACCAATTACTAAAGAGAATATTTTACAGATGAGTATAATGTCGGCTTTCGACCTCAATATAGCCGTGTTTTATGCTTGATAATCTTCGTATGGTCTTGAACGTATTGTTCGTGACTATCAATACCGCAATGACTGCGTTTACCGTGAGCTTCTTTGGCCTCATCAAACTGATTCTTCCAATCTCTATTGTTCAAAAGTCATGTACTCGTTTAGCGAACTTCACATTTTGGTGTTGGGCTTCGCTTAACCTTTGGATGTTGAATGTGAATAACGATATCGAGTGGCAAGTCGAAGGAGGGGAAGATATCTCGACCAAGCAGTGGTACCTGATGATGTCGAATCACTTGAGTTGGGCGGATATCGTGATCTTGTCTTCAATCTTGAAAGACAAGATGCCGATGACTAAGTTCTTCCTTAAGCATGAATTGCTGTATGTCCCTTTTGTTGGGTTGGCCTGTTGGGGCTTGGATATGCCCTTCATGAGACGTCACTCGCGTGAGTTTTTGATTCGTAACCCTGAGCGTCGTAATGATGACTTCGACGCAATCAACAAGGCATGCACTAAGTTCAAATGGGCACCAACAACATTGGTCAACTTTGTCGAAGGGACACGTGCAAATCACGAGAAGCTGGCGACAGCGAAAACACCGTATCGACATCTACTCAAGCCAAAAACCGGCGGTGTGGCGTTTGCTCTGTCTGCAATGGGCCCAATCTTAGATGGTATCGTCGATGTTACTTTAGCTTACCCAGAGAATCAGGCATCTCCGTTTGAAGACATGCTGAAAGGTAAGATGAAAAAGGTGGTCGTGCGTATTAAATTGCATCCGATGGATGAGAACGTGAACGGTAATTACTTTGAAGACAAAGCGTTTAAGCGCCGTTTCCACAGTTGGTTGAACAACACGTGGAAAGAGAAAGACGAGTATCTCGATACGGTTTATGGGGTTGATAAGGTCTGTGAGGTTGAAACGATTGATGAGGCTGATGCGGTTCACAAGAAACAAGAGCAGTAAGCTCAAACCAAATTGATAGCATTAAAAAAGCCGATAGTTCACTGAACTATCGGCTTTTTTATTGAATTGGCTGTATCAGAGGTAAACGATAGAGTTAGTACTTACTATAATCTAGTGGCATTAGAATCAATGCTACATGCAGAACATGTGAGGGCTAAATCGCTTGGTAAGCATTGATGATGTGCTTCACTTGGCTCGGTTTGCCTTGCTTCTCTTGCCCTTGATGGATACGTAAGTAGTGCCGCAATGTTTTGGCTTTGTATTGCTGAGATATCTGTAACTGCTGTTCGCAACTCGGCGCCCAGATCTTGTCACCCACGTTTGATATATCACTAACAGCTTGGTTCTTTTCAGCTTCGCCTTGGTTATTACTGACCAATAAAATTTCGTAGTAACGACGGTTTTCTTCAATCAACACTTCATCAATAAGACCGAACTTGAGCGCTTTTAAATGGCTTCTTAGCTCGAACTGCTGATGGACTGGGCAAAGCAAAAAATCTATATCTTTGTCTGGATGTTGGCGATGAATGTCGTCGACGAGCTTCTGAGTGAGATCGCCACCGACGCCCGCAATAATAACCAGGTGTTTACCAGTATGTTTCTGGAGCGGAATAGCGGCGACATCCATGCAGTAAACTTGCCATTGGCTGGTAACCGTTTGTTGGTCTGAATTATCTTGGGGAAAGTAACGAGTTAGCTTGTCTTCTAGTTCATTCATCAGAGACGGGACAATATCGACAAAATGAATTTGAGGCGCTTTATTATCAGACAACAGTTGAACACCCAAAAAGCCGTGATCGCAGCAACAATCCCAAATATGTTGGTAGTCATTGCTGACAAGGGAGTGGAGAGTTTGCAGTCGGTTACTTAGCTTCATAAGGTTCGTGTCGTTAGAAAGGGAATATTGTCGTGTCGAAGGCGCATTGTAATGACTTTCCATAAAAAAAAAAGCACCTAGGGTGTGAATCCTAGATGCTTTGTGTGCACATACGAATCTGTGGCGTGTTATGAAGCTTGCGCGATAGCTCTAATATGTCCTTCCACTCGGTTCTTTCCGAGCTGCTGAGCGATGAGTTTCGCCTGTTCTGCAAGCGCTAAAGCCGAACCTGTTTCACCTTCTAATTGCGAGAATCCGACGCTGACACCTAATGATAACGTGATATCTGGCGTGGCAACAGCTTGATCACTAACTCCAATTCGACATTGGTCCAGCTGGAATTTGGCATCCTTCACATCATTTGCTTTGAACAATACAGCGAACTCCTTGCCTCCAATACGTGCTAGACAAAGCCCTTTAGGTTTAGGGAAGTATGAGCGTATCGCTTCTGCAGTCAGCTTGATCATCTTGTCACCGACCGTTTCACCATAGGCGCGATTAACGTGGTCAAAGTTATCGATGTCGAGCAGAGCAACATAGGTATCTGGCTCGTCGGCGTAGTTCTCCAATGCGATATTGAAACTGCTTTTGTTGTCCAACTGAGTCATCAGGTCCTTACTGCTCAATTGATGGTGGAGCAGTAAGTTAGACAGCGAGACCTCGGTGTAATCTCTGATCATACGCAGAATACTCTGGCTGATCGGTAAGTTCGCGTTCACATAAAGTACTGCGACCAACTGTTTGTGAGAGTGCAAAGGAATGCAGTAGTGACGTTGGTGTATTTTGAGTTTACATGCCAGAGGATCGGCGTACTTACCACTTCGATAAGCCATGGTGTCTGGTGTAAACCGTTCTGCAAGGGCCTTGTCACAATGTACCGTTGATTTGTTTCCGTGATAGTCGATGGTACTGAATGTGTGGTTTTCAGGCTGATAGAGACAGAATTGAATGCCTTTTTGGTAGGTAAAGCTAGCCAGTATGGATTTCAACTCTCGTTTAAAGCTTACGAGGTCATCGACCTTATTCAGTTGAGATAAAGATACGTTCAAGCGATAAGACAAATAGTTTGCCCCAACCCACAAAAGAATCAGAGAACCAAGTACGACACCAGTTAATGTGAATTGATATGAGCTGGTTAGGATATCGTGACGATCAGTACCTGCGATGAACACCCAGTTCAAGCTGTTGTCAGCATCGAATACCGATATTTTGAAGTTATCTTGATAGTAGTATTCGTGTTTACCGACGGTTTTGCCTTGCGAGAGTTGGTGGCTTATTCCAGCGTGGTAGCTGATAGATTTAGAGCCGATACGTTTCGGATTAGGGTGAAAGACAAGTCGTTCTGTTGCTCGATCAACCACAAACACATAGCCGTGATTAAGCGTTTTTAAGTCTCTTAACCCTTGGGTTGTGTGCAATAGATCAAACTCAATCCATATCTCTTCGTTCAATCTTTCTGCTGTATGTTTCACCGCGAACACCCAACGACCATCGGGCTTTTGATAAATAGAAGAGATATAAAAATCGTCAACAACACTGTCTATTGGGTTCCATTTGATGGAGCCAACTTGTTCGTTGGAAAGAGGTAAGCCACGACTTGATATATATTGTTGAGTTTGAGGTTGGTATCGAATGATATCGGAGAAGTTAGGTGTTCTTTTTAGAATGTTATCACTCAGTTCTCTGAATTTTCGATCACCGATTGGAGCCGTTTGAGGTAAGCCTAGACTGGTTTCTAAAAAATAGAGCTTGCCAAATGTGGCTTCGATGTTGGAACGAATCGTGGAGCTTGCGATTCGAATATTTGATGATGATTGTTCGGTTGCTGCTGTTTCTACTTTTTCAAGCTGAGCCACAGCAAGATAGAGCATCCCTCCAGTTAATAAAATAATGTATGGTTTAAAAAGCCGAATTAATGTTTTAGGTAAAGCCATGATATCCAAAGACGTTATAGATTCATTTTTATAGTACGGCCATACTAAACAGTTTTTGTAATCACATCAATGCAAATGATTCCATATAAATAAATGACTTCTGTGATATTCGGCTGACAAAAAAGCCAGTTATAAATATAACTGGCTCCTATGGTTTCTGGTGATTTATTAAGCTGACTTAGCTTTTAACTTAACTTAAATCAGTCTTGTCTGGCGAATAGTGTAGAATCGCCATTGAAGCTGGAGATAACAGCATTTCACCTTCAGCATGACCTAGTTTTACATTTCGTAGGTTAGTATCGCAAATAGTCACCCAGTTTTGTTCGCGGTCACTAGGCAAAGAAAAGCGCGCTGGTGCGTTGGTTTGGTTGATCAGATAAATCAACTCATCACCATCTTTACCAATACCTAAATGCAACGCAACCGAGCTTAAACGGTTCCAATCATCATGTTCCATGAGCGTGCCATCGACACGGCTCCAGAAGATGCGGTTAGAGTTACGCTTTTCGCCACTGAATGCCTTAATAAAAGGCACCATGTATTGCTGACGTGCGGAGATCATCTCAGACAGCCAAGTCTTGAAGTAAGTCTTACGCTCTGAATCTTCCCAGTTCAGCCAGCTGGTTACGCCGTCTTGGCAGTAAGCATTGTTGTTACCTTTTTGAGTGTGAGATAACACATCGGCCGTCAAAATATGAGGAATACCAAAAGCAAACAGCAGGCTCGCCATGAAGTTGCGCTTCTGCTTTTCACGAGTCGCGATCACTAACAGGTTTTCGGTTTCACCTTCAACACCGTAGTTTTCAGAGCGGTTGTCACCATGCCCATCGCGGTTGTTCTCACCATTCTCTTCGTTGTGCTTATGCTTGTAAGAAACAAGATCCTGCATGGTGAAACCATCGTGATAAGTGATGTAGTTGACGGTCAATTTGTACGGCCAGTGTGCTGCACTGTAGATGTCGCGCGATCCCATTAAACGAGTCGCAAACTCTTTCAGGTAGCCTTGATCACCGCGCCAGAAGCTGCGTGTGATGTCTCTGAGCTTGTCGTTACACTCATTCCAACCTAACGGGAAATTACCAACTTGGTAGCCATTCGGGCCGATGTCCCAAGGTTCAGCGATGAGCTTAGTTTCTTTAAGTACAGGATCTTGAGCAACGGCTTTAAAGAATGCGGCCTCAGGATTGTAATTATCGCCTTCACGGCCTAGCGTTGCTGCTAAATCAAAGCGGAAACCATCAACTTTAAACTCATTAACCCAATAGCGAAGCGTATCCATCACTAAGTTGAGTGCTGGCTGGTGGGTTAGGTCGACCGTATTACCGCAACCAGTAAAGTTCGCATAATGACAACCATGTTTAATGTAGTAGCGACTATCCAGTGCTTTTAGGTTGAAGGTAGTTCCACCTTCACCGCCTTCTGCTGTGTGGTTGTACACGACGTCTAGAATGACCTCGATGCCATTACGGTGCAGTTCGCGAATCGCAGTTTTGAGCTCATTCACGGCGTCCTTTTCTGCGTAACGTGGGTCAGGCACCATGAATAAGTATGGGTTGTAACCCCAATAGTTCACTTTCCCCATATCTAGTAGGTGAGGCTCATGCATGCACGCAGCAATAGGTAAAAGTTGTAGAGAGTTGATATTTTGCTGTTTGTAGAACGCGAGCATTTCAGGGCTCACTAACCCTAAGTAACGGCCTTTAGTATTGGCTGCGACCTCTGGGTGAAGCTTAGATAGGCCTTTTACATGGGTTTCGAAAAGAACGGTCTCTTCTCGACCAATACGCGGCTTGTCTACATCTTGCCAGTCGAAAGTGTCATCAATAACAACACATTTCGCCATCGAAAAGCTTTTTTCATTGGTATATGGCGTGGCGTAATCGAGCGGTTCGCTGATTGCTTTAGCGTAAGGGTCTGAAAGCAGGATTGGACCATTTTCAGTTTCAGCAATAAAGCCGTATTTTTGTCCTGCTTTTATACCGTAGATAAACACATATCTGATATCAGCGTATTCATTTTCCAACTTATAAGTGGTGAACTCATCGTTCTCGTCAAAGAGTGCGAGGGAAAGTGATTTACAGTCTGGAGAATAAATTGAGAAGTTGCAGCCAGTGTTACCTAGCGTTGCGCCTAGTGGAAAAGGGCGAGCGAGCGTTCTAGTCATTGCTTGATTTCTTGTTCGTTTATCGACATCAGTGAACTATAAGTAAAAAGCTTTGTCACAATAAGGTCAAGCAACTTCACAGATTAATTACGGTAAAAAAAATAATTCATCGATGAAGTTCAAATTATATATTTGAACTAGATCTCACTTATGCTGAATAATTAGATCTGAGTGCTGCCTACTCCTCCTAGATTAAGTGATCTACCTCTTTAAAACACCGTTCTGTATATTTTCTACTCCCCTCTAGTCCCCCTTAATTAAGTGAGGGGTGGAGGAAGTCAAACTTGTCATCCCCTCTTAATATTGACCCCGTTGAAACGAATCAGGGGAAACCCTAAACCTCTCTATCTTACGTCCGCCATAACTGCCTTTGGTTGCCGCAAGAGAGCAAAAATATAAAAACCTAAAATAAATCGTCCTTAATGGAGTTAAGAATGAAAAAAGTAAGTTTGATTGCTGCTGCAGTGGCAACTACATTAGCTGCTGGCTCTGCGTTCGCTGTAGATTTTAATGGTTACATGCGTGCTGGTACTGGTATTAGCGGAAATTCTGGCGGTGACGTATCTGTAAACAAATTCGGTATTGGTCGTCTAGGTAATGAAAATGACAACTACTCTGAGTTTGGTTTTGCGGAAGAATTAAAAACCGGTGAGCAAACGTGGCGTCTTGAGTCAATGATTGCTTCTGGTGCAGACGGCGCGAATGGTTGGGAAGACGGTGATTTCAACGTTGCACAATTTGCTGTTAAAGCTAAAGGCGTGATCGCTTCAGACAAAGAAGCAACACTTTGGGCTGGTAAAACATACTACCAACGTAAAGATATTCACATTACCGACTTCTACTTCTTGAACACTTCTGGTACTGGTGGCGGTATTGAGAACCTATCAATCGGTGATCAAAAGCTATCTGTTGCATTGATTCAAGATAATGGATCTCAAAAAGTAGACACGAAAGACAAAAATTACAAACTGACAGATACAGCTCAAGATGCCATTAAAGCTTGTGATGGTAACCCTGGTTGTATTGCTGGAATTGAAAACGATAGTAATAACTACATAGAAGATGGTTTTGTACAAAAGAATGATGATGTCAATGGGTACATTGCTGACATCCGTCTAGCAAATATTGGCCTGTGGTCAGATGCTTCTTTAGAGTTGGCTCTTGCTTATAACTTTGCGACTGAATCAAGTGGTCAAGATGTTCAAGCTGATGATGGCTTGATGGTTACTGGTATCATTCACCAAGGTATGGACAATGGTTTTAACCAAACTGTTCTTCAATACGGTACTAACGGTTACGGCGCTCAAATGTCTAGCTTCGGTGGTTCAGGTGCATGGTATGACCGTTCTGGTGCTCAAAATGACGCAACTGGTTACCGCTTGATTAACTGGGGTGTAATGAACCTTGGCGAATCATGGGAAATGGGTCACCAACTAGCTTACCTAGCAGGTAGCGACATCGGTGGTAAAGATACTAGTGGCAACTACACTAATCAAAATTTCGATATTGACCAGTACTCAGTTGTAGTTCGTCCTATGTATAAGTGGAATGACACAATGCGCACTGTATTCGAAGCTGGTTACAATGCTGGTGAACAGATTGCGAAAGGCGGCTCGGCTAAAGAAGATTTCGGTAACGCTAAATTCACAGTAGCTCAAGCTTGGGCTATGGGTGACAGCTTCTGGGCTCGTCCTGAAATCCGTGTTTACGGCTCGTACATTCTAGACACTGAAAATGACGATGCATTTGGTACAGGCGAAGATACTGAATACGTATTCGGTATTCAAGCAGAAGCTTGGTGGTAAACACTTAGCTTAACCAATCCTAAACTGTCCTAATTCATAGCCGGCTCGCGTCGGCTATTTTTTTAAGGAATGTACAATTAAGTTGATCGTTCCCTAGGTGAATAGTTCTCTTTGTGGTAATTAAAGTTAGTAAATTTCTTAAAAAAATAACAAAAAGGAAGGGTTATGTATTTTAAAGCTCTAATGTTGAGTGGCTGTGTTGCGTTGGCCGGTTGTCAATCTGCACAAGTAGTTGAGCAAGTGCAAGTAGCGCAGGCTGAACAAGTCAATTCTATTGCTGGACTTCAGTTTGCAGCAATGAAACTGCCAAGCTCTGTAGTTTTCGATGTAACGCCAGAAAGCCAATATCTGAACTACCAATCTATTAATAGCCCAGTGGTTGCCGTTGAGCTTCCAGCGAATCGCGGCGAGTATTCATTAACAATTTCTAGTTTGATTGGAGATACAGCATTTGTCCCACGTGCAGTAATCTACGATAAAAATGGTAAAGAGTTAGAAAGCTACGGCCAAAGCGACTTTGAATATAAGAAGCCTAGAATGCATTTGGGCAATAGACTTGTTGCCGAAAAAGAGTTTTTCCCACCACGTACAGAAGATTCGGTTTTCTTAGTGGTTTACACTGATCAGCAAGAGATTGGCGGCTTTACTGATGTGATTCACCCAGCTCGTTTAGATGCGGAAGGCCGCGGTAATTATTTACCTGAGGTCAAAGATATTCCAATTCCAAATGCTAACGTTGGTAAGATAGAAGTTACTATTGATAAAGCGAGCTTCTTCTCTTTTGGTTCATCAAGCAGCGAATCTAACGCTAAGCCAGCGGCAGCAGCTAAGGTTGATACCATTCAACCTGAAACGCAAACCTACTATCACAATGCGATTCAAACGGCTGTAACTGAAGACAATATTCCTAAAGCTCTTAGCTTATTAGATGAAGCAAAAGCGCTAGGTATTGAAGGCGCACAAGAAGTTTTTGTAAAAGCAGTCAATAGACAGTAGCAACAGACCCCCAAAACCCGAAGCAATTACATATTTTGTCTAACTTCGGGTGTTTCCCTCTCTATATTATTTAGTTTTTAATACCCACACCAACGAAGCCAGTGGCTTTAGTTCAAGACTAAAACTGCCAATACTTTCCTCAACTTTTAATACCTGTTGTTGAATGCCTTCAATATGTTCATCTAACAAGTAACTGTCATCAGCGATTGTGAGTGCTTGTATAACACCACTTGGAACGGTTAAGTGAACATTCTCTGTGAGATGTTGGCTGAAATTCGCAGCAACGATGGTCAGCTCTTGGTTGTCATAGCGCAGAAATGCGTAAACCGAATCACTCAAATTATTGCTCTGATGTAAGTCTTGGTAATCACCTGTCATCGACGAGTGCTCTAGCGAAAAGTTCATTACCTTTTGGTAGAAGTGACGCAGTTGCTTTTCGTTATTGTTTAGTAACTCACCATCGAACGCACCATTATTCATCCACTTTTGGTGTTGTGGGACGCCAATGTAGTCAAATATGGAAGTTCGTGAGGGCTGTCCAAAGCCTGCATTCTCTGCACCGGGTTCTCCGACTTCTTGCCCAAAGTAGATCATGGTTGGAGAACTGCTCAATAACGCGCTGACGAGCATTGCGGGTTTGGCGATATTCGGGTCACCTACAAACTCAGGAGACGCGATACGCTGTTCATCATGGTTATCCAAGAAGTGCAGCATGTGGTGTTCAATATCCATCATTTGATGCTGAATCTCAGGAATGATTGCTGTTGAAGCTTTGCCTTGCATTATGGCTTTGAGGCCGTCGTACAGGTCAACCTTGTTATAGAGGTAGTCCATCTTGCCGAGATGAATGTAGTCGCGGTATAAGTCCGGTTGATAAACCTCTGCCATCAGAAAGGCATCTTGGTTTTTCATCTTTATCGATGAATTGAGGTAGCTCCAGAATTCGACTGGAACCATCTCAGCCATGTCGTAGCGGAATCCATCAACACCTTTGCTTAACCAAAACAAGGCGATATCTCGGAATTTAACCCAAGAGCTAGGTACAGCTACCGATTCCCAGAAATGATGATGCTCTCGGTAATCTCGTTGAGCATAGTCATTCGGTAGTTCAGGGAAGTCTTTTGAACCGTCTGGTCGCACGCCATAATTGATTTTCACCGTTTCATACCAATCATCGAAACTAGGCTTGGCTAAACGTGAGCCGTTACCCGTCCATTTGGCCGGCGTCTCTATAAACGGGGAGCTTAGGTTAGGATGCTGTTCACCACCAAGCGGCGTAAAAGCGGGCTGGATATCAGGCAGTTCAAAAGTGCTGTCGGGGATGTAGTAGAAGTTATTGTCTCTGTGGTATTCCTGCGTTGTGTCATCTTGAGCACCAAAGTCACAGACGCCTTGTGGATTGTTTAAGCTTTTATAGTGACGCGCAACGTGATTCGGTACGATATCGATGATCACTTTTAAACCGTTATCGTGGCTTCTTTTAATTAACGCTTCAAACTCTTCTAACCGATGTTCAGGATTGTTGGCGAGGTCAGGATTGACTGAGTAGTAATCTTTAACCGCATAAGGCGAGCCTGCGCGTCCCTTAACTACGCTAGGGTGATCGTCTGAAATCCCGATGTGCTTGTAATCATTGATGACGGCGTGATGTGGCACCCCGGTATACCAAATGTGAGTCATTCCGATCTTTTGAATTTCTGACAGCGCTTTGTCGGTAAAATCACTGAACTTACCGACGCCATTTTGCTCGATTGTGCCCCATGGAACATGTTGGGTGTTTTTATTGCCAAATAAACGCGTAAAAACTTGGTAGATGGCGTACTTTTGGTTGTACATATTTATGATTCCTTTAAATTCCATCATGTTATGTAGGGATGAAAGGGCTGTTTATTCTTTACAGGCTAACCGAATTACAATATGCCTTACTCATCCTTATCAAAATCTACAGGGCGTAATCGCTACAGTATGTGAGCTGTTGCCCAAAAGGAGTCATGTTGTCTTCATCTATTCAAATCGTTATCACCTATTTGGTTCTGGTGGCGGTATCTGTGTTGTTTGCAGAAAGTTCTAAAGCGCTGTTGGTGTGGTATTTGGTTATCGGTGTGGTGACGTTTTTTGTGTACGCGAAGGACAAGCGAGCAGCGATAAATGGGAATTGGCGTGTGCCAGAGAAAACTTTGCATATTTTTTCTGTTACTGGTGGTTGGTTAGGGGCGTTGATTGCTCAAGATAAGCTGCGTCATAAAACGCAGAAGCAGCCGTTCAGAGCGATATATTGGGTGACAGTGGCAGTGAATGTTGCGGCGTTTGTGTGGACATTAACCCCAAGCGGGCAGGCGACGTTTGGGCGTTGGCTTAGCGAGGTTATTGGATATCTTTAACGGCAATGATGGTTAATACCTGTGTACTAACCATCAATAGCTATAGTGAGTCTATTAGAGCATCGGAATCGTTGAGGCTAACAGTAAGCCTGCCATACCGTAGTTAAAGCTTTTGATGCGGATGGGTGTTGTTAACCAGTGTTGCAGTTGTTTACCTGCCGCAGTCCAGAATGTCACGGATGGTAAGTTCGCGAGCGTGAAGATACCTGCGATGATTGCAAGCTCCCACCATGAACTACCGCTGCTATAAACAGAAATGGCTGTCAGTGCCATTGACCAACCTTTCGGATTAACCCACTGAAAACTTGCCGCGCCAATGAAGGTCATCGGTTTATAAGCTTCAGTGTTTTTAGCTTTTCCACTCTTTGCTATTTTAATCGCTAGGTAAACCAAGTAAGCAAGGCTCAGGTACTTTAATATTTGGTGCGTAACCGGATAAGCGTTGAAAATACCCATTAAACCGAAGCCAACCAGCAGCAACATGGCTGCAAACCCTAGAGCAATGCCAAGCATGTGCGGAATAGTGCGGGCAAAGCCAACATTGGCTCCTGATGTCATAAGCATGATGTTATTTGGACCCGGCGTGAAGGTCGAGACGAACGCAAACAAGGCAAGTGCGCTAAGTTGTTCTAAAGGCATTATGGTTCCCCAGCAAAAAAATGAACGAAGTGACTGACCGGTCATGACTTTCACGTGTTGAGAAACATAGTAGGTGGAAAGTGAGGCAATTATGTGCTTTTATTTCCTCTATTATCACTAAATGCACAATAATAAGTAGTTATGGATAGATTTGACGAAAGGATATTGCAAGAGCTTAAATTGGACGGCAGAATCTCCAACATTGAGCTGTCAGAACGAATTGGTTTGTCGGCTTCTGCGACCTTAAGACGCGTCCAGGATCTTGAGCGTAAAGGAATAATTCAAGGTTACCGTGCGGTTCTGGATAATGGGCTGATGGGGGTCGGTTTTATTGCTTATGTTTCGATTGGTTTATCAAGCCACAGCAAAGCGGCTCAGCTAGAGTTTGAACAACACGTCAGTATGGAAAAAGAGGTAGTGGAGTGCCACAACATTACCGGTGCTAACGAGTACTTGCTAAGGGTAGAAACCAAAGATCTACCGGGCTATAAGAAGTTTCATGCCGATGTGCTTGGGGAATGTGCTCAGGTGCAATCTATTACGACTATGGTTGTGATGGACACCCCCAAAGACGAACGCTAGTCGAGTTTTTATTTCAGGAGAGGCGCAGTGCCAAATACCAATCAGTTGTTATTGTTCTTAGATGTGGTTCAACAAGGGTCGTTTACCAAAGCGGCAACTTTGCATGACATGGACAACTCATCGCTCTCTAAACAGATCAAAAAGCTTGAGCAAGATTTAGGTGTTCAGCTGCTGAACCGCTCTACACGCTCGTTTTCGTTGACGTCGGCCGGGGAAGATATTCTCGCACAAACCTATGTGCTGAAAGACACCATCAATCAGATCCAAGGCATTGCAGATTCATACCAGTCAGAGCCTAAAGGCGTTCTGCGAATTACCTCACCGATCTATTTTGGGCAGCAATATCTGCAACCTATCATCACTCAGTTCATGAGAAAGTACCCGGATGTTCAGATCGTACTTTCACTAGACGATAAGATCGCCAACATCATTGCAGGGCAGTTTGATATCGCGTTTCGCTTCAGTAAGCTTGTTGAATCGAATTTGATCGCGAAGAAGATTGCCGACAGTAACTTCATGTTGGTCGCGTCAAACGATTTTGTGAAGCAGCACGGTGAACCGAAAACGCCACAAGATTTGCTCGCTCTACCTGCTGTGATTTATACCAATGGCGATATGACGGTCGATCATTTACGTATCAGTGAAGAGCCGCATGGCAACACTTTCCAAAGCCTGACGATTCGCGGTAACTATAAGGTGAGTGATGTTCGTACTATGGTGTCTTGTGTGAAAGATGGTCTAGGTTATGGCTTCCTTGATCAATCAAACCTGTATGCCTCAATGAATGAACTTGGCTTGGTCACTTTACTGCCGGATTATCCGATCTCTACGATTGATACCGCAATCTACGCTGTCTATCCGCACCGTAAGCAAACCAAACTAGTCAAAGAATTCATCACTACGGTTCAAGACTATATTGGCTCTCCGACCATTTGGGAAAAGATGCAGCAAGATTAGCTGAATCTCTAATCGTTCAAACATAAAAAAGGAGCCAGAACGTCGAACGATCTGGCTCCTTTTTATTCCTCTGGCTATAGCTGATTTACAATGTAAAGCTTAGCTATAGCTGACGTGAATGGCTCTTGTGCACTAATGTCTATCAATGCTCATGAATCACTTCTTTACCACTTGGGTAGGCTTTTGAACCCAGAACATTACCGTCGACTTCTTTACCATAATAACCTTGGTGGCTGTGATAACGCTTGGCATTGCCGGCAACATCACCCTTGTATCTAGGATCTTGTGGGCGTTCATGACTGTTCACAAATGCGGCCACATCCCATGCATCCTGAATTGAAAGCTGTTGGCTCTTTCCAAGCGGCATGTTTTCGTAGATGAAGTAGGCTGCTGTATTTACACGGTGCATACCTGCGCCCCAGTTGAACGAATTCTCGCCCCAAAGAGGTGGTAGGTATGAGCGACCATCCGCCCCTTTAATACCTTCGCCATTTTGGCCATGACAGGTTTGGCAGCTGGTTTGGTAAACTTTTTCACCACGAGCGATTGAGGGTTCTTGTTCAGGGTTTGCAATCTTAGGGTAGCCACGACCGGCAAGTTTACTGCGGTCATCGATTGGGTATTTGCTTAACAGTTCTTCTGGAAGAGGGAAGCTTTCAGCTTTACCACCAACTTGTAAATCAGCATCGCTAATCTCAGGAACCGGCGTGTCTTGCATGTCGTTCTTGTCTAAGATGCCGCCCATCGCCAGCCAGTATGAATAAGCTGTGAGTGCGACCATTTCTTTTGAACCCTCAGCCGGTGGCAGGCCATTCATTGAGTAGGTGAAGCAACCTTGGATACGTTCTGCGTAGCTGTTTACCTTGTCGTTCTTGGAACGATACGCAGGGTAGGCCATGTACGCACCCCAAAGAGGTGCTGCGTTAGGCTTCATGCCCGCTTGCATGTGGCAGTTTACACAGTTTTGTTCATTGCCTACGAACGTACCACGCATCTGTTGTGAATCGACAAACAGCGAGTACCCCAATTTTACTTTGTCGCCAAATTCCCCAGCAGGGATATCAACCAAGTCTCGTGGCACCAGATATTTGTTGTCTTGAGGCTTCTCAACGGCTGGCAGTTCGGTTTGGCGATCGGGCAACTCAGCTTCGGCATAAGCGATTCCAGAGGCAAGGGTTGCGGTAATTAAAAGTAATGTTTTCATGCGAGCCCTTTAGTATCGGAAAGAGGCGAAGTAGTAAGACAGGTTTTTGATCTCATCGTCGGTCAACTTGCCTGCGATGTTGCCCATCATGTTCAAATCATCACCCTTACGAGTGCCATTTCTCCAAGCGTTGAGCTGAGTTTGAATGTAGTCGGCATGCTGGCTTGCTAGGCGCGGGAATTTGTCTACGCCCATACCGCTTGGCCCATGACAGGTTGCACAGGCTGGAATGTTTCTATCCCAATCGCCTTGGAATACAAGTTTACGATAGGGGTTATCGATATCAGCCTGTGAGCCGCGCTGCTCTAAATCGGTAAATTCGTATGAAGGTAGTGATGCAAAGTACTCTGCTACTTCACGACGAACAGCGGGATCAGATACACCGTCAGCCATTCCCTTCATGATCGCGCTTTGACGCTCACCACTTGAGAACAGAACCAGTTGATGTTCTAGATAGTCAGCATTGAGCCCTGCAAGCATAGGGGCAATGTTGGGCATGCCTTTACCGTCGGCTTGATGGCAGCCGCTACAAGTTTCTGCGGCTTCTGGCATTGGATTGGGTGCTGCTTGTGCAAAAGCGGATAAAGAAAGGCTTCCTAGAGCAGCGATGCAAAGCGTTAGAGTTTGAGTTTTAATTGTTAGCTTAGTCATGAGGCGTCGCTATTGGTTGTAATGCACGCATTTTCGACATAATTGGTTGTTTGCGCTATTGTGGATTTCCACATTAATTCACTTGGAACTTGAGGTGAGTCTCACATTAATAACCTCAGTCACAATGATGGTATTGATGTGAACTTCGATAGGCTGATCCAACTGCCGTTTATGAAATGCAAGGGAACTGCCATGTTCGCCTCGGTATAACTGCTTGTTAAGGCTCTTTTATGGCACCGATTGTATAAGCATAGCTGCTTTATGGGTGTGGGCTAAAAAAGTTGTGGTGAAATGAAGATTACCTAATGGCTTTGGGTTGATTACTCTATCTAGAGCGGATGCTTTATCTAGATTGGGTACTTTATGTAGATTGGATGTTTTATCCAAATAGGGTGCTTTTTTAGAACAAGGGGACGAAAAAGCAGAGCAATCTCGAATGACGAAGTTGCCCTGTTGTGTTCTCATCTGCAGATCAGATAAGGAAGTGTTTTGATTCTGTGCCTAAGTTATAGCTTGCTGAGTTTAAGCTAGACCTTGTAGATCTTAGCCGGAAGCGCTTGTCTTGCTGCTGCGCCCACAACCCAATCCAACATGACGCCTTTGCCTTCTCTCGTCGGGTCAATCAAGCCTATATCATTGATGTTAACGCCATCGTTCGACTTCATCTTTACTGGTTGCTGCGTGTCACCGATCCAGTGCGCACGTTCACCGAGCTCTTTATGGCCAAATCCATGTTCAAAGCCTAATGTACCTTGTTTGATGCCATCAATCACCATCGCCAACGCGTGTGTGGTTGAGCTCGGTGTTTCAATGGCAAATACGTCGCCTGTTTTGATGCCAGCAGAAGAGGCGTCTTTCGGGTGAATGTAAACTGGGTTCACGCCTTTGATCGACTCTAAACGTGGTGACAAGTTAGACACCGCGCTGTGAATGTTGGACTTAAAGTTGGTCAGAGTAAATGGCCACTCTTTTGCTGGGAATTGCTCTGCTAATGGCGTGCCGTCTGCCAGCTTTTGTGGATACCATGTCGGGCAACCCATGTACTGCTCGCCACTGATGGTGTTGCGAGAGGTACCAAGCTTTTCATTCCAAATAGCCAGTGGTTTGGTCCATTTGTACTTCATGGTTTCATTGGTGTAGGCATTGGTTGCGTCTTCGAAACGACCGCCACGCGCAAAAATATACGCCACTTTGAGCATCTCTTCTGGCTTAAGCGTTTTGTTCATCACAGGTACTAGGCGTTCAAGACCAGACCAAACGATATCTTCAGCGTCTACATTCGGCACGCCGCCTTTTGCAAATGCTAAGTTAGCCGCAGAGCGCAGGTAGAAGTCTTCAGCGCTATGAATACCGTGCCAGTTACCTTGGTTGTCTTTGATTACGTTATCGCCAAAGCCACCTAAGCCCAGTGTTTTCGCCAGATCAATAAAGAAGTTCTCTAGGTTGATGGCGCGTCCGTCTTGAGTGCGTGAGGTTTTAGGCTCAACAATCGGCCAACGAGCGGTGATCGCTTTGGTCGCGACGCCATGCCACGGGGTTGCCATGCCCCAGCTTTCGTAGGTCACCGTGTCTGGCACTAGGTAATCCGATAAGGCAGTCGTTTCATTGATGAAGGCATCGATAGACACGATCAAGCCAAGCTGTTTTGGATCCTTAAGCTTTTCACCCAGCAAGTTGTTTAAACCCGGAACACCATAAAGTGGGTTCGCCATGTGGTTGATCCATGCCTTTGCGCGGTAAGGATAGCCATCAATAGCAGCTGATAAGTGCTCGGTTAACAGCGGCGCAGAGATTGGGTACCACGGCGCGCGTGTCGGGTAAGGTGACTCGCCTGCGGCAACGCGACGTTTGTATTCGCTGGTTTTTTGGTACGGGAACTTGCTGCGGGACAAGAATACACCTTGCGGCTTAGTCTTACCTTTAAACTTAGTAAAGTCGTAGCGTGGGCCTGCAACCGAAGTCGGGTAGCCGCCTGCTTTCGCCATCGCCCCGCCTTTTGCATTGATGTTACCGATCAGCGCGTTCAGCATTAGGATAGAGAACGAGTTGTAGAAGCCGTTGGTGTGCATGTTGCCACCGTGAGTATCGACGACGGCTTTTGTCCCGTAGCTGGTGAAGCGTTTCGCAAGTGCAATAATTTGATCTTGAGGGATTTCACACTGCTCACTGTAGTAAGCAAGGTCATATTTGAAGGCTTCTTCTTTCAATCTTTGTAGAGAAGATTTCACGCGAACAGTCTGACCATCGATTTCTACGTCTTGATCGACGAACAGCGCCGCTTCATTCACCTGAATATGTGATGCTAACAGTGACGTTGTCACATCAAGTGCGATAAATCCGTCATCGTCAGACATCGGTTCGCCTGTTTCTAGCAAACCCATATCCGATGCACGAAGCATACGCCCATTTTGTGGGTGCGATTCGTCACTGATCACAAGGTGAGATGCATTACACCAGTGTGTGGTGCCTGCTTTTTGCATCGCTTGCGCATTTGGGCGAGACAAGAAGTCGTGATTGTAGCGCTGGTTTTCGATGATCCACTGGATCATACCCAGAACTAATGCTGAGTCAGTGCCCGGTTTGATCGGAAGCCAGTTGTTACGATCGCCCGCCGCAAGGCTTGACGATCCTGCCGGAAGGCTTGGAGTGACAATGGTGTAGCTCAGCTTTCCGTTGGTACGAGCCTCAGCCAGTTGTCTCGCCTGGCGCTTGAACGGGTTACCCGCTTGAGCTGGAGACATACCGATGAAAAGAATGAACTCTGCATTGTTGAAATCTGGCTTTAAGTGCGAGAACTTGTCTAGATCGTTCATGATAGCGCCTGAACCTGCACGGAACGCGTAACCACAGTAAGATCCATGATGACCAAAGTTACGTGTGCCGTAGCTGTTAAATGCAAAGCGCTTCAAGATATCGTCACGACCTTCATTACCGGCATTGGTCACAAGCAGTTGGTTGGCTTTTGGACCGTATTCAGGGTTATTTGGATCAAGTGGTGTTTCGATGTCGCGAATCGATCGCAAGCCTTCAACTTCGCCTTCTCCAAACAAGTCACCACCCTCAGTGATCTCAGAGATAAGCTGTTCGTAGCTGATTGGTTCCCACTTGCCTTCACCACGCTTACCAACACGTTTTAGCGGTTGAGTGATTCGGTAAGGGCTGTTTT
Organism: Vibrio sp. SG41-7; assembly: GCF_014164465.1. NCBI lineage: Bacteria > Pseudomonadati > Pseudomonadota > Gammaproteobacteria > Vibrionales > Vibrionaceae > Vibrio > Vibrio sp. SG41-7. The sequence continues at coordinate 23,882 of NZ_JACJFF010000062.1, forward strand.
GAATCTCCAACATGCCATTACCACGAGCGCAGGCTGTCGAGCGGTTATTGATACCGGATTCGCCAGACAAGCCAATGTAGGCATCTTTTATCGGTGTTTTGAACGGGATCTGCTGATCACTTGAAAGCGGGTGATATGGGTTACCTGAGATACGTAAAATCTCATCATTGCGATTATCGATACGTACACGCAAGCCACACAGTGTCCAGCAGCCAAAACACATTGACGGTGCTACGCGTTGGTTTGGATTTGGCGAGATCTTACCCTGCTCATCGACACTGTATTCCGTCTCTAACGAATTACCGTGATGGATGTGATTGGTTTTCTTACCTGCGGTGCCATCGATAGCACCGTGAACCATGTGCTTTGTGGTTGTCGCATAACCTGCAGCAAAAGCTCCAACACCACCGGCAGCAAGGCCTGTTTTCAAAAATTGACGACGTTTGTTATCCATGATGATTCCTCAGACTACAAGCTATGTGAGCGGTTAAGTGGTGACGATGATGTATTTTGGTTTGGCTTAGATGCTGTCTTTGTCGCAGAGCCAGTTGTTCTTGACGATCCAGCAGACACGATTTCAGAGGCGAACAACGCAAGTGCTAGCCAAAGGCCGCACATGCCAACGATGCCAAGTAACCCAGCACTACCCATTGGTAATTCATAAGGGAATGGACCCACATCAAAACGGGGAATGGTTTGAACTTCCATCATGGTGACCCAACGTACCGCCCATGCAGAAACTATGGTCGCAAGCGCAACACAGACAATTCCTAGCTTACTTTGCGATAGGCGTTGCAGTGGTAGAACCAAGATCATGCACAGCAAAATGCTGGTGGTCATGATGCCTAAATTGATGCCCCAAGCGTCGTTCTCATACAGGCTGAAGTGACCATGGTTAGATGCCCAAATCGACGTGAGAATGATGGCAAGGCCACCAGTTAAGGTAATGGTTCTTTGTATCAGAGCTAGGTCTGTTGGTTTTAAGCTTGGTTTGCTTGAAGGCAGCAAAGCCCAAATCAACAGCGTTAAACCCGTAGCAGCAAAGAATGCTGTCGTGAACCAAAGTAGTGGAGAAGCCGGTTGATGCCAAAGCGGTCGACTCGCCAAAATCGCAATCTCTGCGCCTGTATAAAGCGCGATGCTTAGGCCCGAAATAGCCGTCACAGCAGCGAGTGCAATCATTAGCTTTGATGATATTTGCCATTTACCTAGCGTCAGCCAAGACAAACGTTTTAGAAATGGGTTTTCACTTTGTTTAAGCTGTGCGATGTCGTCACGCAGGTAAACCCAAGCAGTCGTGACAGCCAGACCAGAGAATAGAGGTAGAAACAAAGAGCCTAATGACATCCATGACCAAGGCGTGATGTGAGCATAGAAATGCCACGCACGTCCGGGTTGATGCAAGTCACCAGTAAGCGCTAATGGCCCAACAATCGCGCCGATGGCCATCACAAGCACAAGGGCTGCACGAAATTGATGACTGGTTGAATTTTTAAATATCAGGGCAATCAAAAACAGAATCGCCGCCGCGTAAGCCGAACCTATGTAGAAGAAATACTGAACCGCCCACGGTAGCCAAGCGATCTCTTGAGCGGGGACTAACACCTCAGTGATATTCATGCTGTCTCTCCTTGTTCGCTAGAGGATGAGTTATCGATGGCGGCGGGATCATAAATTGCAGGCTGACCTTCGATATGGCTAACGAAACGCTCGTTCATGCCGATATAGAAAACATGGGGGTTGGTATTCTGCTCTGGCTTAAGCACCTTGATGTCGTCTTGGTTTTCATTGAGCAGACGGTTGATCTCGCTGTTTGGATCTTTAAGGTCGCCAATGACACGCGCGCCACCGACACAGGTTTCTACACAAGCAGGCAGTAAGCCGTCTTCAAGGCGGTGTGCACAGAAAGTACATTTGTCAGCGGTAAGGGTGTCGTTATTAATGAAGCGAGCATCGTAAGGACAGGCTTGAACACAATAAGCACAGGCTACGCAGCGTTCGTTGTCGACCATCACTATCCCATCTTCACGCTGGAAGGTCGCTTGAACAGGACAAACCTTGATGCAGGGGGCGTTGTCACAGTGATTACATAGGCGAGGTAACATGAATGATTTCACGTCTTGTTGAGCCGTCGAACCATCATCAAGGGAGACTTCATACTGTTTTACGGTGGTTCTGAACTGGCCAATTGGCGCTTGGTTTTCAACGCTACAGCCAACAGTGCACGCCTGACAGCCAACGCACTTACGTAAATCAATCGCCATGGCGTAGCGTTTGCCTATTTCGCCTTTGCGGTCAGGTTGGTTGTTATTGCGAATGGCTGTGCTTGCGACTGCGGTGTTGATTCCGGCAATGGGAATGAGCGCAGCACCAGCGGAAACCTTGCCGAATTGGCTGAGAAACCGTCTTTTCAATGAGTCCATGGAGGTACCTATAAATGGGTATTCGATCTGTTGGGCTCATTGTCAGATTTTGGGCGTACGCGGGGTATTGTGGATTTCCACATACCCAGATCAAAGTTGATCTAGAACAAATGTGGTTTTCGCTATCTAGCTGTTATGCTTTGTTTTAGGGGCTTATTTAAGGCGCTCAAGCATGAGCTAAGCGCGAAACACGCCGCTGACATAAAATGAATCGAGAATAAATTGAATAAACAGTCCGTTTGGAGAAAGAGATTTCAGTGACAGTCAGAAACCTAATGACAATCGTTGGCCTTTGTTGGTTGAGCCTAACCGCAGGCGCGTGTTTGGCGGCTCAATCGGAGCAAGATATTGCAACGACAAGCACTGTTGGGTCTGAGCAAATCATAGAAGTTGGCGTGTTGGCGACTCGAGGTAAGCTTTCCGCACAGCAGCGTTGGCAGCCGACAATGGATTGGTTGTCTGAGCGCATTCCCGGAAAACACTTTGTTCTCAAGCCTTTCAACTTGGAAGAGATGGCCGAAGCGGTAAAAGATGTGACTGTTGATTTTGTTATCACCAACCCCGGTCAGGCGGTTCGATTAGGACGCCAGTATGCGCTTTCTTGGATGGCAACCATGACCAGTCATAACTTTGAAGCTCAAGGCACCAGTAATACACGCAGCATTGGTTCCGCCTTGGTGGTGAGAAGAATGTCGCCTTATATCTCTCTCGAACAACTTAGCGGTAAGCCGATTGCAGCAGTCTCTGAAAATGCTTTTGGTGGTTACCTCACTATGCGTTACCAAGTGATGCAACAAGGGCTCAACCCCAATCACTTTTTCTCTAATACTCAGTTCTTAGGTTTCCCTATTGATGCTAGCTTGTATCAACTGCGTGAAGGGCACATTGAAGCTGCGGTGGTGCCTGTGTGTTTGGTCGAGAGCATGATCAGCGAAGGTTTGCTGGTGGCGGGTCAATATCGTGTTATCGAGAATCAAGCACCAGAAGGGTTCCGATGTCAGGTGTCTACACCGTTGTACCCTAACTGGTCGTTTGCCAAAACAGAGAGAGCGTCTTCGGCACTGGCGAAACAAATGAGTCAGGTGTTATTTGCTATGCCAAAAAGCAGTGCACCAGCCATTGCAGCGAATGCATCGGGCTGGACTTCACCGACAAGCCTGCTGTCGATCGACAAGCTATACCAACAACTCGACATGCATCCACTGCAACAACCTTGGTGGAAAGAAGCGTTAATCTGGCTCAAGTACAATCAACAGTGGGCATGGGCGTTCTTTATTCTTGTCGTGTCTCTAAATGCTTACCACTTCTGGCTAGAATACAAATTCAGTCGCAGCAAAAAGCAACTAGAAGCGACGCTGTACAAGCTGAAAAGTAAGAGTGAACAGCTAGAGCACTCACAGCGTATCGCGGTAGTTGGTGAACTAGGAAGTAGCTTGGCACACGAGATTAATCAGCCTCTGGCAGCAATTCGGAATTATAGCGAAGGTGGTTTACTGCGGATTTCGAAGAACAAACCGCTGACTGACATAGAGCCTGTATTTGAGAAGATCCAGTCGCAAGTGGACCGTGCTGATGCGATTATCCAACGCTTAAGAAACATGATCAAAAAGCGTTCATCAAATAAATCTCAAATTGATATAGAAGTGCTTCTTACAGATACCATCGAGCTACTGCAATTTCGATTACAGAAACACAAGATAACCATTGAACGTTATGTTGTGGGTAAATCTATCAAGCTATATGTTGACCCTGTCGGATTGCAGCAGGTAGTTGTAAATTTGATCAACAATGCGACTGATGCGTGTAATGCTCAGATGCATCGCGAACAAAGCGCTACGTCTGATATTGGTAACAAAAATAACGAACCATCGACAATTAAAGTGATTACCGAGTATCAACCGGATAAAATGATGCTGTCGGTTATCGATAACGGCACGGGCTTAGATTTTACCGAGCAACAAGTCACTCAAGCCTTTGTGAGTAGCAAAGAAAACGGCTTGGGGTTAGGGCTTGCGATTTGCCAAGATGTGATTGAAGACCACAGTGGCAAAATGAGCATCACTTCACTGACTCCTCATGGTTGTCATGTCTCGGTGACACTGCCTTCCTCTATTTCAAATGACTCATAAGGAATCTTGTTATGCCTGAACTTCATCAAACGTTGCCGGTCTATGTGGTTGATGACGATGAGTCGATGCGTGACTCATTGGTGTTCCTATTAGAAGAGCATGATTTCACTGTGTCAGCTTTTGGAGATGGCCCGAGTTTTTTGGACTCAGTGGATTTGAGTGCGCCGGGTTGTGTGGTATTAGACAGCCGAATGCCAGAGATGAGAGGGCAACAAGTTCATGAGTTGATGGTGAAAGCGCAGAGTCCACTGTCGGTGATTTACCTGACGGGTCACGGTGATGTGCCAATGGCGGTTGAAGCCTTACAAGCCGGAGCGGTGAATTTCTTTCAAAAGCCAGTTAAAGGTAATGAGTTAGCTGAGGCGATCAAACAAGGTTTGGACGCTTCTGAAAAGCACTTACACATGAACGTGTATCGCCAAGCGTACGCATCATTAACCGAGCGTGAGATAGACATCCTCAAACAAATTATCGACGGTAAGCGTAACCAGAAAATTGCCGATGAATTGTGTATCGCGATGAGAACGGTAGAAGTACACCGAGCGAGTTTAATGAAGAAATTTTCTGCTAAAACGGTTGCTGAACTGGCTTACATATACGGCCAACTGAACTAACTACAGCGACACGAAATTGTTGATAGGTATTCATCAATTTCGTTGTCGTTTTTTAAGATTATTTTGCTCAAAGGTGGTTTTCATTATCGAACTCTATTGAAGCAAGGTCACACCATTTATGGAGTGCATAAGGATAGGTCTAAGTAGACTTTTTATCGCTATGTATTCCTGAGATACTGAACTGAGTTCATTTTAGGGCGGAACGTTTTAATAACGGCGCTTTTCCCTGTAATTAGAAACATACCATTCACTATGGGTTGATCACTTTCCCGATATCGGGGCTAGTATCAGCCGAGTTAGGTTAAAATATTTTATGAGTACAATGGGAATCGCAATTGGTGCGACGGCTCTTTCGTTAATACTTGTCGCCGTGTGGCTGATCTCTTTATCGTTAAGAAAGCAGCGCTTGGAACAAGAACGTAAGGCTCGTGCTGTCGCTTATCGAAAAGCGATTGAAAAAGCGCGCATACAAGAGCAAAAAGAGCGTCACTTCAAAGCCGAAACGGGGCATGTTCCGTCGATTCTGTATTTGGCAAAAGAAGCTGAACGTAACAATATTAAGGAAGCTTTGTATTGGTACGACAAAGCGGCGCAACTCGATAATATCAATGGCATGTACGGCATTGTGCGCCTAAGCATGAAGCGCAAAGAAGACCTAATTTTAAGAGAGAAAGCCAACTTTTGGCAGCTTGCGATATCCGCATTGGACAATGACGTGTCTGCGAAATTTGAGATGGGCAAAGCGCTTGTCTTTGGTCGTGGAACTGATAAAAACATCCCTAAAGGTTACACTTATATCGAAGAATCTGCGGCTGGTGGTAATACTGAAGCAATGCTGTTTATCGGTGACTGGTGTCTAGATAAAGAAAACCCAGACTACTCTGCCGAAAGCTCTGTCGAGTGGTACCAAAAGGCCGCGGAAAAGAATAGCTTAGACGGCAAGATCAAACTTGGTATGAGTTATTTGAACGGTGTTGGTGTTGAGCCTAACCATGGTGAGGCCGTTTACTGGTTTGAGACGGCCGCAGAAAAAAACAGTGCAGAAGCCATGTTTAGAGCAGGTGAAGCTTGGATTGACCATGGTGAACACGGCAACGCTATCGCTTATATCTGGCTATTTCTATCGGCTCATTTTGGTTACTCAGAAGCGAAGCATTTGAGGGATAAAGTAGGCGGTGAACTCGGTGTGGATGCCGTCGTGGGCTTACAAGCTCTGACTAAACCGATAATGACCAAGCTGACACAAGAAGCAATCACTAAGCACTCAATCATTAAAGCGCTCAACAAGCTCTACAAACGCAATGTCCCTGTCCCTAAGAAGGTTAAAGAAGCGTCCGATGAAGAAGGTGAGGAGTTAAATGTCGATGGTAGTCATTTAGAGACCAAAGCGTCGAGTGAGCAAGGTTCTAACGTCGATTACAGCCAGCAGGCGACGCCAAACCATGATAGCGGTGCTGCGAATCAAGGGTCACCCAACGATCAAGCAACGCATAACAAAGAAGCAAGTCCTAACTCTCTAGACTTCAGTCAGGCAGCCGTGGATCCTAGCTGGA
>NZ_JACJFF010000063.1:0-30234 GCF_014164465.1 Vibrio sp. SG41-7
TCTCGTTTATGGACATGGCGCGTAACAAGACTCGCTTTATACAGCGCATTAACCGTAGAGGCAAGTTGTCGGCAAGTACCTTCACAGCCAGTACGAAGTAATGCTTTGCAGCACACCTTCCATTCAAGTGGCAGTAGTAGTAATTCAGATACAAAAAAGGAGCCCAAGGCTCCTTTTTCAATTCAATCAAGTTACTACTCAGCTAACTAACGCTCGTTAACCAATGTTCTTCACTGGGTTCGCATAGCTGTCGATCAAGTACTGACGAGCACCTTGTGGCAAACCAGATAGTTTATCTTCAAACTCCTGCTTAACCGCTGCTGTAATCGACTCGTCTTCTTTTTCCGCTGCCAGCAAGTTTACTGGAAACAGTTTATAGTTGTCGTGGATCTGGCGGTCGATCTCTTGAGCAAGCGCTTCAGGCGTATCAAAATCTTGATCGATAACCTGACCGAAACCAACATGAACACGTCCTTTATTACCGATGATACCTTGAATGATACTTTCGATATCTTCAAATTCACCCTTTTCGTAACTGCCGTTTACGTCTTTTTCAAAAAGCTCGATCGCTTTCGCGATGTCACATGGATCGTTTTCATAAGAAATAGACACAGGAACGATCTTCAACGACTTCACGTACTCAGGGAAGGCAATTTTCTGCTTACGACCTTCAACGTGGAACATCTTCAAGATTGCTGGCTCAGTAAAATCATTACCGTCTTTTGCACGGCCTTCCTTTTGAGCGATCCAGATAGAATTGCCCGTTTCCAAAGAATGCTTAATGTACGAAGACAACTGCCCTAGTGCTTTCATCATCTCACGCGGCCCTTTCAAAGAACGCTTTACAATAAAGCTCTTATTAAGGCGCATCAGTTCAGTCGCACATGGTTTCTTCAACAAGTTGTCACCAATTGCAATTCGGCAAGTTTGGTGATTGTTGTGATGCAATGCGTAATTAACTAACGCCGGATCCATAGCAATATCACGGTGGTTTGAAATAAACAGGTAAGCTTGACTAGCGTCCAGTGACTCTACACCTGTGTATGTCACACCATTCGTGGTTTTCGCTAATGTATCTCGCAAGTATTTCTTAACTTCAATCTGAATGGATTCAACGCTGGTCAGCTTGCTCCATTTCATTTTCAAGTAAACGCGCAAGATCGGACTCATTAATGCTTTAAACCAAGACGCATGGTTTGAAAAACGATAGTGCAGAATCGCACTGATAAATTCTTCATCATTAATAAGACGGTTTAGTGCCGCTGGAATTTCATCATCGCCGTAAGGACGAATATCAACATATGGATCGGTCGGAGAGGTCATTTTTTAATTCAAATAATAAAAATCTGGCTCATTCTACGCGTTGTTTTGACTTCTCGCAGCTACAGAGTCCATACTTTTGACAAGGTCAGACCAGAAAGATTGAAAATACCCTGTTATTGTTGGCATTCTTGAAAATTAACGGTAATCTTGACGCCCCAAAATTAAGGTACTATCTATGAACTTCGCTATTGAATATACATCGGCTTACTTTTCACACTTGGTGATCACACCTCGCAAGAAAGTACTTAAACATAGCCTTGTATCGGTTCAAAGTGGCTTGGTTTTGATAAAGCTGGGTAAACAAGAGTATGCCGTCGAGCCAGGCCAGAGTGTATGGATTCCATATGACTGCCTAACATCACTGACCTACTTTCCAAACACCCAGGTTAATCGTGTCGATTTCTCAGTTCGTTTGACCGACTCATTCCCGAGACAAGCAGGATACATCACGCAAACCAACCTCTCTTCTGCGTTACTGGAAAAGTTGGAGCTAACCAAAGCTCGCGCTTCAAATGCCAATAATACGGAGCAAGCGTTTAAAGATATGCTTTCTGTTCTCAAGCAAGAAGTGTTGGCATTTAAGCCACTGCTTTGCGAAAGTGCTTTGTCTCAGCGATTCAATCAGTGGAACATCGATGACTCGAACCTACCGCAAGAACACACCTTGGTGATGGTAATGCGCGAGGCAAAGAAACGTATGCAGTCGGGTCAGAAACGTGCACTTGTGATTGATGATTTGTTCTCAGGCAAAGAAGAAGAGTTTGAACAGCTGTGCATGCTTGTTTTTGGTGAAGATTTATAGCTTAGCGATAAGTTATAGCTAATATGAAAGCAGCAAACCAGATACTAAAAAGCCGCAAAAACTCAGTTTTTGCGGCTTTTTTAATTCTTAGCATCGATTAATAACCTAACGGTCTAGAACGGCAATTCAACCTGCATCATTAGGTCAGCGTCTCGTGAGTCATGCCAACGGTAATCAAATCGCATGCGCGGTTGCCCTTCTACTTTATCACCAAAGTCAATACTTAATTGAAGGCCATGATTCATCAACCACTCTTCTGTCGACATATCATACTGATCATCTTCGAGATCTTCTGGGAACCACATACCTAATCCAACGTAGTTAGATTCAAGGCTTTGAGTTAATAGAGGCGCATCTTTGCTCTGAATAACCCAATCAGACCAATAGTCTGCCGTTGATTCAGGTTCATCTTCGCTTAATCCGCTGAGCTCCATCATACGTTGACCGAAGGATTCAAGGCTCGTAGATAAGTCTAAACAGTTATTTTCATCGTCAGAAGTCAGCATGATCGAATCTAAGCTAAAGAAATCACAATCAGCGTGAGCAGGCATACTGCATGCTGCAATGATCATCGTCGCTGGTATCGCGCGCTTTAGCATAGTCATCAGACCTCTTAAATTAGTGAATCTACATTATTGTATACAGTTCACCATCTTGCAATATCTTTGTAACTGACTTTGTACTCAATTTCGCAACATTGCTCCCATTTTGCAAAGCAAGGCGGATATCGGTACTACGAATCTTTACTTTTTCAGGGCAAGCCATCACAGACCACTGCTTGGTAATCTCATCTGATTTATAGAAAGATGAGAATTTAAAGAAGTTATCTGGGCCAATAACAAACGTCAGTTCAGCGTCACGATGTAACTTTTGGAGTTCACTGAGCACTGCATAAGTCGTGACGCTTTCACCTGGAGTAAATAGGCTCTTTTCGATCAAAGAAAGCTCCACTTGATCCAGTGAAAGATCGCTAATAAATGCGTTAACTAACTGACATCTCGTATCAAAGTCTAGCATCTCTTTTCCCCAAGCATGGGCAATACTTGGAACAAGTAGAATTTTGTCAAAGTGAGCCAACGAATCAATCACACTTTTGTGCCCTAAGCTCGGCGGATTAAACGCACTACCGAAAATGGCTATTTTTTCCATTATTTATTACTGCCTTCTCTTTCTAAGCTTGTGCAAAGAGGTTTTTAAATCGGATGATTTAGGTATGATAACACTAGATTTTTAATTTGCTTGCAGGAAAGGAATACGAATGGAACAGTTAATTCGTGACGAAATGCGCGTACTACCTTCAATTGACCCTCACTTCGAAGTGACTCGTCGTGTGGACTTTATCAAAACGAAACTTCAGCAGTCAGGCTGCAAGTCTCTGATCCTTGGTATCAGTGGCGGTGTGGATTCGACAACTTGTGGCCGTTTAGCACAAATGGCAGTTAATAGCCTGAATGAAAGCGCTGGTAGCGACAACTACCAATTCATCGCCGTTCGCCTACCATATGGTGAGCAAAAAGATGAAGATGAAGCACAACTTGCTCTGTCTTTCATTCAGCCTTCTCAATCCGTTTCTGTAAACATTAAAGCCGGTGTTGATGGGCTTCACGCTGCATCTCATGTTGCTCTTGAAGGCACAGGCCTGCTACCAACAGATTCAGCAAAAATCGACTTTGTGAAAGGGAATGTGAAAGCTCGTGCTCGCATGATCGCACAATACGAAATCGCAGGTTACGTTGGTGGTCTTGTCATCGGTACCGACCACTCAGCGGAAAACATTACTGGCTTCTACACTAAGCACGGTGACGGCGCATGTGATTTAGCACCTTTGTTCGGCCTGAACAAACGCCAAGTTCGTGAGCTTGCAGCAACGCTGGGCGCTCCAGAGCAACTTGTTAAGAAAGTACCAACTGCTGATCTAGAAGAGCTTGACCCTCAGAAAGCCGATGAAGCAGCATTGAACCTTTCTTACGATCAAATCGATGATTTCCTTGAAGGCAAAGAAGTCTCTCAAGACGTATCAGATCGCTTAGTTGGCATCTACAAAGCAACACAGCACAAGCGTCAACCAATCCCAACGATCTACGATTAATTTTTAAATTAGTCTCAGAATCAAAAAGGCCGGAAGCTCATTTACGAACTTCCGGCCTTTTCTATTTAGTGTTTTTCCTTTTGACCGAACGTGTCGTTAATCCACAACTTCGATATCGGTTTGAGGCACACTGCAACACGCCAGTATCTGACCCATATTGCGTTCATGCTCTTGCAATGCAGGCACATCAGGTTGATGAACTTGCCCAGACTCGAGGGTCACTTTACAAGCGCCACAGAAACCAGCACGGCAGCTTGAAGCGATAGACACACCCGCCGACTCTGCTTGCTCTAGTAAGGTTGACTGATTATTACCTTCGAACAAGTAGCCATTGACACTCAATTGCAGTTGCTTCACCGCCTCTTCGGTAGACTGAGCGACACCAAACGCTTCTTGGTGGTAATGCTGGGGGTTGAGTCCCATTTGAATCAGCAGTTTCTTTGCATTATCCATAAAGCCGTCAGGGCCACACACGAACGCTTGGCGCTTGTGTAACTCTTCAATTTTAGCGACATGAGACACGCTCAAACGGCCAGATAAACCATCCCACTCTTTGGTTGGTTGGCTTAGCGAATAAATCACACGTAGGCCGGCATGCTCACTAGCGATCTTATCAATCTCAGCTTGATAAGGGATGTCTTCTTCGCTGCTGCATTGATGATAGAAAACCACATCATCAATTTGACCATGGTCTGCCAAGTAGCGAAGCATCGACAACATTGGCGTAATGCCACTACCTGCGGATAATAGTAGTAGCGGGTGCGTTGGATTTTGTTCTAGATAGAAAGCACCATCTGGGTTTTGAGCAACAAGAGTATCCCCCACTTGGAAGTGATCATTGAGCCAGTTTGAGATTTGACCATCGTCCACTCGCTTTACAGAAATCGCCAAACGACCTGCGCGTGATGGGCTCGAGGATAACGTGTAACGACGAGACACTTTTTCGCCATTAATCACCATCTCAATCGGTAGATGTTGCCCTGGCTGATAACTTGGCAATGAATGGTTCTCTTTGGCAGGCTCTAGCCAGAACGTCGTAAAGTCTCGGGCGATCTCTTCACGCTCAACGCAAGTTAAGTGTAGCGATTCTACCCATGTATCTTCGTAGTGCTCATTTTCTTTAGTTTCTAATACTTCAACAACATCACCGGCTTTGACTAAGCCTTCATTTTTAGCCACAAGGTTTTGGCCAAAGAAAACGCCACCGCGCTCGTTGGCTCTGAATGATGAAAAGGTGTTAAGCGGCTCTTTTGTCGCTCTAAGTTCGCCACTCTCAACATCAACCGTAGTTAGGATACATCGTTCACAAGGCTTAACGGATTCAAATTCAACCTCACCAATTCGGATACGCTTCCAGCTATCTTCAGCAAAAGGTTCTGTGTTGGAAACAACAAAGTTGGTGCGGAACTGATCCATTGAATGGGTTTCAGGGCTGCGGCGATTGAGTTCATCAAGAGAGGCTTGGCTGATCACTAACATTGGGTAACCGTCAGCAAAACTCACATTGTGACCGAGCTTTTCACGAACACGATTCGATTGCTCGCCAGAAAACAGTAGCTCAACGCGCACGCCCAACACATCACTGAACCAATCATCGGCTTCATCACATGTCGTGTATGCCGTGAAGCTGTCTTTCCACACCGTTGCTGGCGCTTCTTGCATCTTGAAGCTCGCATACTTTAAGCGCAGCGGTTCTTTAGCTTCATAAGTGAAGATCAAACCATCTGGTTGCAAGCTAGAAGATACCTTGACCATTTTAGGGTACTTACGTGCCGTCACCATTGAGCCGTCAGCTAACGCCAACATAAAACGTCTGTCGAAGGTAAGGCCCTGTTTTTCGACCCAAGCAGAAGAGAGTGCAATCCCGCCCACTGACTTAACCGGAAATACATTGATTTGAGATAGAGAAGGCACTTGCTGTGAAGCCTTTTGATCTGACGGTAGCTGCGACATAACGATTCCAATGTTTTGTTATTTGTCCCAATGCTAACAAATGGTTATAAATAGATAAACTGGCAGGTATTAAACACTTGATACTAAGCTATTATCTTGAGATGTTTAGCTTTCTATTTTGATACATTAAGGCAGCAATGCAGTAACACTCTCCATACGTTCTATACTTTGAACACGATTAATGCATTGAACTTTCATTGAATAAAAAGGATTTATCATGAACAAACTCGTCATTATCATCTTATGTGTACTACTTCCGCCTGTTGGCGTGTTCTTCGCTCGTGGCGCAGGTAAAGACCTATTGATTAACATCATCCTGACTTTCTTCTTCTGGGTGCCAGGAATGATTCACGGACTCTGGGTGGCGACTCGTTAACCCGCCTCCTACCATCTCCGAGAATTAATACCGAATAAAATACTCAGAAAAACAAGCTCCTAGCCCTGAAGAGTTAAAAATAGGATGAAATGAAAGTGCTTTTCCACTATCATCCTGTCGCCTAAACGTAAGCGATTGCTTTCACAGATTTCGCCGAGTTTAGGCTCCAACTAAATAACACTTCAAATGGTGGGAGCCTTCAATGACACAACTTACGATTACTCGTCCTGACGACTGGCACGTTCATCTACGCGATGGCGAAGTATTAAAAGATACAGTCCGCGATATCAGCCGCTACAATGGTCGAGCGTTAATCATGCCAAACACCATCCCACCGGTAACCGATACCGAAATGGCTTTAGCTTACCGTGAACGCATCATGGCAGAGCAGCCAAGCGAGCAATTCCAGCCTCTAATGGCACTTTACCTGACAGACAACACCACACCTGAAGAAATTCGCAAAGCGAAAGAGTCTGGTGCAGTAGTGGCAGCAAAGCTTTACCCAGCGGGCGCGACAACTAACTCTGATTCAGGCGTGACGTCAGCACAAAAGATTTACCACGTGTTAGAAGCAATGCAAGAAGTGGATATGTTGCTACTGGTTCATGGTGAAGTTACCACTCACGATGTTGATATCTTCGACCGTGAGAAGCAGTTCCTAGACACAGTGCTAGCACCGATTGTGAACGACTTCCCTAACCTAAAGATTGTTCTTGAGCACATCACAACTGCTGATGCAGCAAACTTCGTTAAAAACGCGAACGACAACGTAGCGGCAACCATCACCGCTCACCACCTGCTTTACAACCGCAACCACATGTTGGTTGGCGGCATTAAGCCACACTTCTACTGCCTTCCTATCCTGAAGCGTAACACTCACCAATTAGCGCTTATCGAAGCTGCAACAAGCGGCAGCAAGAAGTTCTTCTTGGGTACAGACTCTGCACCACACGCAAAAGGCGCAAAAGAGTCAGCATGTGGTTGTGCAGGTTCTTACACAGCGCACGCTGCTGTTGAACTGTACGCAGAAGTATTCGATTTAGAAGGCAAGATTGAGAACCTAGAAGCGTTTGCAAGCCACAACGGCCCTGACTTCTACGGTATTCCACGTAACACGGACACCATCACTCTTGTTAAAGAAGAGTGGAACGTTGCTGAAACCATGCCTTTCGGTTCAGACATCGTTGTGCCAATCCGTGGCGGCGAGACGATTGCTTGGTCTGTAAAATAAACGCTTGGTCGTAAAAATAAGCGCTCATATTGCAAAACAAGAGCGTGGTGTTAATTAAACACGACCCATTAGATTAAAAGGGGCACCATAATGATTATGGTGCCCCTTTTTCGTTTCGTGGAGAGAGGGTTTTATTAAGACCAATAATGAGCGATTACTTATCGCGAATTTTTCCAACCACAGTCCAAACAGCAACAACACTCAGTCCAGCTAAGACACCAATAACACCATTCAACAGCGTTGGTACCACCGCGGTTGCAATCGAATGTCCACTGAAGTCCATAATAATCGGTTCAATTAAATGATGAATCGCAGGGACGTTGTGAACCACAATACCGCCGCCAACCAAAAACATCGCAGCCGTTCCAACCACCGCAAGCGTCCTCATTAACTTGGGCGCAAATGCGACTAGCCCATTACCCAATTGGGTTTTAATGGCACTCCCATTCGATGTTCGCTGGAGATAGAAACCTAAATCGTCCAACTTCACGATCCCAGCAACTAAGCCATAAACACCAATCGTCATCACAACCGCAATCAAACTCACGACAAGAATCTGAGTGACGATACTTGTACCCGTCACGGTGCCCAGAGCTATCACGATGATTTCCGCAGATAATATGAAATCAGTACGAATCGCGCCTGCGACCTTTCTCTTCTCATATTCCTCTATGGATTCGCCAGTACTCGTATCCTCTCCCTTTTCATCATCTTGATGAGAATGAGGAAACAGCTTCTCTAAGATTTTCTCCGCCCCTTCAAAACAAAGAAACAAACCTCCAATCAAAAGCAAAGGCATGATCAGCCAAGGAATAAAGGCACTGATCAATAATGCCGCAGGCACCAAAATCAACTTGTTTTTAAATGAGCCTTTTGCAACCGCCCATACCACTGGGATTTCTCGTTCAGCAGAAACACCGGATACCTGCTGAGCGTTCAGTGCTAAATCATCCCCCAACACACCAGCGGTTTTTTTAGCTGCCACCTTAGACATCAGTGCGACATCATCCAACACGGTTGCAATGTCATCCAGTAGCGTTAATAAACTTGCTCCAGCCATTTTATGGTCTCTTTTAAGGGATTAAACAATTGATAAAATGTAACACCATCAATCCACTCATCAAAGTTATGAGTCTGTAAAAAATAGAGTCACAAGTTGTGTTTTCTATTGCCGTCTCAGCTAGACAGGACTAGTCTGTCTTCATCTTTCACGAACATAAAAGAAGAAGTATAGATGAAAAGTGAATACTCCTACCCAATCGGTGAGCCTGGAAAAAAATGGCAACAAGCAGAACGTCAAGCATGGTTCGCTCAAAGAACGGTTAAGCGTGAATATCAACAAGAAGTTGTGCCAAAAATCCAAGCATTGGCAGACCGCTTTGACATCGAGCAATACGGCGCACTGAGCTACGATGAAGCTCGTTTCCCGCTTTTTGCAATCAAAAGCAAAAACTGGGACGCATCAAAACCAACGATCCTTGTAACGGGTGGTGTTCACGGTTACGAAACCAGTGGTGTGCATGGCGCGATCAAGTTCGCCGCAACTCAAGCAGAACAGTACTCAGCACACTTCAACATTGTTGTTGCACCTTGTGTGAGCCCTTGGGGTTACGAAGTCATCAACCGTTGGAACCCAAATGCTGTCGATCCAAACCGCTCTTTCTACGATGGTACACCAGCAGAAGAATCAGCGAACCTACGTGCATTAGTCGCTTCTTTACCAGAAGTGTTGGTTCACGTTGATCTACACGAAACGACGGATTCTGACGAAACAGAATTCCGACCAGCACTCGCAGCGCGTGATGGCATTGAGTACATCGAAGGTATGATCCCAGACGGTTTCTACACAGTTGGTGATACTGAAAATCCACAGCCTGAGTTCCAAGCGGCGGTAATTGCTTCAGTTGAAAAAGTAACGCACATTGCGCCAGCAGACGCAGACGGCAAGATCATTGGTTCTGAAGTTACCCAACATGGTGTGATTAACTACCCAATGAATAAGCTTGGCTTATGTGGTGGTGTGACTGATTGTAAGTACGGCACAACCACTGAGGTTTACCCAGACAGCGACAAAGTGACAGACGAAGAGTGTAATGACGCTCAAGTTGCTGCTGTAGTCGGTGCTTTGGATTACGTAATTCAACATGAATTGAACGCGTAAGCTATTAGCTAATAGCTGCTCCCTAAAACTAAAAAGAGCCACAAGTGACGATTCACTTGTGGCTCTTTTTTTGTCTTATCTGCTTGTCTTTGATTTCTTCTTGGGCATAAAAAAGCTCCCTTGCACACAGTACAAGAGAGCTTTGAAATAATGCTTAATAAGGAGTAACTAGCGAACTATCTACTCCCCATACTTGATTACTTTATTTAGCGGTTTCGCTAACGTTTTCTTGTCCTTTATCTACTTCAGTCAGTAGACCTTTCAACAAGCTGAAACAACCAATCAGAAGAATGATCGTAAACGGTAGTGCAGCAATGATCGTGATCGATTGCAGAGCTTGGATAGATTGAGTACCACCAATCCACAACATCACCATTGCAATAGCGCCTGAGATAACCGCCCAAACCACTTTCTGTTTAACAGGAACTTCAAGCTTACCACCCGCTGTCATGCCATCGATAACGATAGAGCCTGAGTCTAGCGTTGTAACGAAGAACACGATGATCAGCGCGACTGCGAGAACCGACAGAATACTACCGAACGAGTAAGCATCTAGCATGTAGAACAAGCTTAGAGACACGTCTGTGATGCCTTGGTCGAGACCAAGTTGCCCTACATGATTAATCACCTGCTCGATAGCCACGCCGCCGAAGATAGCCATCCAAGCCGACGTTACCAATGTTGGGATAATCAGTACGCAAAGTAAAAACTCACGAACCGTACGGCCTTTAGAAATACGCGCTACAAACATGCCGAAGAAAGGTGCATACGCAACCCACCATGCCCAGTAGAACACAGTCCAGCCATGCAGCCATGTTGTGTCTTCACGACCAGAGCTTTGGCTCAACGCTACGATGTTATTCGCATAACCCGTCACCGCCGTTGCCACAGAATCAAGCACGGTTGTGAAGTTCAGAACAGCGATAAGACCAAGGAATACGAACGCAATAACCATGTTCAGGTTACTTAGGAACTTAACACCACCGTCCATGCCACGCATAACAGAGATGATCGCCAAGCCCATAATCAAAACGATAATAGATTGCTGAAGGTAGATGTTGTTTTCCAAGCCAAACACGTGGCTAATACCACTTGCTGCCTGCGTACCACCTAGGCCTAATGAAGTCGCAAGGCCAAACAGAGTAACCAGTACCGTTAGTACGTCGATCACATCACCTGTTTTACCCCAAACTCGTTCACCCAGTATTGGGTAAAACACAGAACGCATTGATAGCGGTAAGCCTTTGTTGTAAACAAAGTACGCTAGACAAAGCGCCGTCATGCCATAGATAGCCCATGCATGAAAACCCCAGTGGAACAGTGTCGCGCCAAGAGCGAGTTCACGGCCTGCTTCTGTAAAAGGTTCTGCACCGAGTGGCGTTCCGAACCAGTTCGTGAAGAACGCGGTTGGCTCTGCAACACCCCAAAAAATAAGTCCTATACCCATACCCGCTGCGAATAGCATTGCTATCCAAGATGACATGGAGTAATCCGCCGTCGCGTCTTCGCCACCTAGACGAATTTTACCCAAAGGTGAAAACGCGAGAACAACGGCAAACGCTAGCATGATGTTAGCTCCCCACATAAAGAGGAAGTCAAACTTTGATAAAACAGCACCCTTGATAGAATCAATAGCAGCTTTAGCATCTGCAGGAGGAAGAGCAAGAAGAGTGATGATGAAGAGAAGAGATAAGCCTACTGAGGCTACGAAGACTGTGTTATGGACATCCATGCCCCATTTACTGACGTTGTCTTGACCAACTTGATAGTCAGTAGAATCAATACTGTATTTTTTTGATTTAAAACTCATAAATTATGATGTTCGCATATCCGAATTAACGAATATAAGGACGCTCTCCATATCCAATTACTACTTGATTGGCTCGCCGCACCACCTAAATAAAAAGGCGATAAAAATCACAATGATTGGTGACAAATGGACTTATTGGCTCAATCCCAAGGCGCGGATTATAGCACAGCTCAAAGCATTTTGACTGAGTTTTAGCTCAATAGTCACCCAAACCACCGTCAATAGTGATAGTTAAGCCAATAAAAACAGAATAAAATAAACAAATAAAAATGTTTAAATACAGCACTTTAAATAAAAATAACGCACTGTAAAATCTCATTCAAACTTTCTAAAGATAAAATCAACAACAGCCTAATTTATTTATAGCTCTAACAAAAAAGCCCCGCTATAGGGGCGGGGAAATTACCAAAGGTAAAAGAGAAATCAGTATTCAAATGTCAGTGCTACGTCTAGCAGAGCAGCACTGTACATTTCAAAGACAGTACATTTCAAAGACAGCACATTAGATCGCGAAGCAAAAACCTAGGTTATAGTCTTCGCCATTTTTTGCCGTGAACTCTTTATCTTCACTTGAAGCGTTCGGTCGACCGCTTTCATCGCCTTTCACTAAGCTCACCCAGTGACGGATGCCAGAAGAACGGCTCGCCTCAGTTTGGCCAAACGTGGTGCATGTCTCTAACTGGATATCTTGAATATCAACCAATTCTAAGTAGCCAGTGCCTTTACGAGCACCGATTGTCACTTCAACATGTGTACCGCTTTCATCACGAAATAGGATTGCTGAAGGCTTAGACTTATCGCCGGTGAAAGCAACAAAGTGCTTCGCTCGTTTTAGGCCTGTATGTTCGCCATTTTTGAAGTAAACCTGAACATGTCGGTAGTCAATCTCATAGCTCACTGCGTCTTCGTGTGAACCAGCCTCAAGAGGAAATAGAGTATCAAGCAACTGTTTCGCCATTTTTTGTTTTTCGAGCTGCTTGTCTGCTTTCACCATTTCTACGGCAAAGACAGCTTCAGCAATAAATGTTGAATGGTTTCTGTGAAGTTCTGTTCTGTCTAGTGTCAGCATATTCATAGTCTTTCCCTCTTACGGCTTTGAATTTCATGTAGGTCAAAAATCCTGATTGACCCTTTTCAAAATTGTTCTTTACTGTGTTGCTTCCATGTATTTCATACTACTTGTATTTTAGAAACAATTTCACAACAAAAATTTCACAGTGTTAATTTTACTAAATTGCTTTTTTACACAAACCGGCATTTTGAGCCCCCAGCCCTTTATCTAACTGGGTTGAGGGCTCAGTAGAAACACTTTTACGTGTTGTTTGAATTTGTGTAATAACCAACACCAACCAGCTTATTGTCGATCACTCGATAGTAAGTGTGCTTGGTTTCCACTTTGCTCGACAGCGGGTTTAACCATTGATAGGTATAAACGCCTCGCCCATTTTCTTTCGCTAGGTTTAACATCTCAGTGAGAATTGGCTTATCGTCAGGGCTTAGGATTTCGTTGTGTGAACGCCCAACAAGCTCAGGGGATACACCGTGCGCGAGCAGCTTTCCAGAGTTCATATCCATCACGAACACATACAAGTCTCCCTCAACAAAGCTGCCTTCGGTATCATTGAACTCGGCGAGACTGTCCTGCTCTGATTCCACTATCGCGGCCATCGCTCTCGCCAATAATCGCTTAGCTTCTGTTGCACTAGAGCGTTCTGGGTAATACCCCACGGCAACAATCACATCACCCACACGTTCAAAGAAAGTGGTTTTAGGCTCGCCCATGCGGTCAGTCGGATTAGTCCAATGGTACTGAACTTCGCCAAACCCGTTGTGCACAGCCTTAGTGATCATTTCACGGAAAAAGGGATTACCGTAAACGTCTTGGGTATCCAAAACACTGTCGCCCACCAACACCATTGAAGAGCCGCCACTGGCTAGGAATTGGCCATCAATACCAAGAGCAAACACATAGAGCTCACCGTCTATATATTCGGCATCACTCATGAAGTCTTGAACGCTTTCATCGCCTTCTTTTTGAACGTGCACTACTGCTTTCGCAAGCAAGGTTTTGGCTCTTCTTTCAGCATCGCTGACCACATGTGGCTCTGAAATATCGAGCACATTAACTGGCTCATTTTCTTTGGCTGTTTCTGAATGTTCAGCACGTAATCCGATACCACTCACTACAGCAAACAAGGCGCAACCGATAATGATAATTCTGGATATATTCATAGTGACTTCTCCTAATAGCCCACTAAGGACGGTAGCCAAAGCGTAATTTGCGGGAAGAAAGCGATAACGAAAACGCCAATGACGGATGCAAGCACAAAGGGATGGATCTTCGCGGTGATCTGTTCGACCGTGGCTCCGCCTATCCCCGAGGCGACAAAGATATTTTCACCGAGTGGCGGCGTAGCAAATCCTATCGAGAGCGTACATACCACCACAATACCAACGTGAGTAGGATCGGCGCCGAGCATGTACATAATTGGCAGCAAGACCGGTACGATAATCATGATCGCGGCTAACGTTTCCATGAACATGCCAACGAAAAGCAGTAACACAATAGTCAGTGCCCACACCATGTACATGTTGTCAGTGAAACCTAGCAATGACTCCGCCACCACAACTGGAATTTTTTGTTCGATTAGCAAGCGACCAAATACGGTTGCCGCGAATAGAATCAGCAACACACGTCCAGTGATCCATGTCGTTGTCGACAATGATTTAATCGTGCTTTTGAACGATAACTCTCGGTGAATAAACACCCCGACAAACAGTGAATAGAAGATAGCCACAACCGCCGACTCTGTTGGTGTGAACATGCCGCTGTAGATGCCTCCGAGAATCAAAAACGGAGCCAGTATCGACCAGATACCACGACGCAAAGAGTGTCTTACTTCGCCAAATGACCAGTTTTCAGTCAGCCCTTTGTAACCTTCACGTTTAGCAATAAAGTAGTTAGTGACCACTAGCGTCGACGCCATAATGAAACCCGGCACAACCCCAGCAACAAACAGTTTTGGAATAGATAAAGAGGCAAACTGTCCGTGTTGAGCAATGGCCTCTGGCGGTGCCATTAATCCCATAGCGGAGATGCCGAAAATAACTAGCGGAATGGATGGCGGGATAATGATACCCAATCCCCCTGAAGCGGCAGTCACCGCAGAGGCGTAGCTCTTATCGTAATCTCGCTTAACCATTGCTGGTACCATCAACATACCAACCGCAGCGGTCGTGGCTGGGCCTGAACCTGATATAGCTCCAAAGAAAAGACACGCCATTACCGTTGCAGCGCCAAGGCCACCCGTCACAGGGCCGGCTAAACTCTCGGCTATATCCACCAACCGTTTGGAGATACCCGCCGCCTCCATCAATGCACCGGCAAGAACAAAGGCCGGCAGCGCCATTAATGGGAAGTTACCCACCGAAGTAAACGCGATTTGTACTAACGCAATGGGATTTTTGTCGAGCAACATATAGGCCGCCATTGAAGCGCCGGCCAATGATACTGTGATTGGTGCACCCAGAATTAACAGGGTTAAGAAGCCACCAAATAAAATTAGAGTTAAATAGGATTCCATTATTACATCTCTCTATTACGGCTATTCTCTGTGACGACTACTGTGATGACTTTTGTGCCGTCATTTTTCGCAGTTCTTTGACTTCTGGATCTTCGTTCTTAGCGCCTTTGAACAAACGCTCATAGTTGTTCCAGATAATTCGAATCATCATCAACGAAAACGCGATAGGCAAAATCATATAGAAGTACTTCATTGGGATGCCTGTCGTTTGAGATTTCCAGAACAGGTTCATTTTGTTGAACACGAAATCGTAACTGAGATAGACAAAGTAACCGTTGAACAGCAACCATAAGAAGTCAGCGATGGTTTCACAGACGGTCTGAACAATCGGAGGGAAGAACTTGAAGTGAAAACTGACTCGGTTATGTGCCGACATTTTGGCCGCCACAACGGCGCCTAGATAGGCAAACCAAACGAACATGTAAGTCGCAACTTCATCACCCCAAGGTATGGAGTAATCGAAAAGCTGACGAGTAAGGATTTGTGTGAACAGTAATAAGACAAAGCTTGCTAGCAACAGACAACAGGTATATTCCTCGATGTTGTTAAGATGCTTTTTTATAGTTTTAGCGACTGACATATAACCTCCAATGTTGATTTCCACATGACAACCAGTCGCTCGCGGTACTGAGCAGATCAGGTACTAAACAGATCAACGAGTAAAGCCATGTAAATGCCCTATCTCACTGTTCTATCGCTAGGTGATTAAGTAGCGGAGAACAGCAGATAGGGCGTATCTAATCGTTACTTTCTACCTAGTAGCTCAAGAACGTCGTCTAGCTTGTCTTTGCCACCAATGCTTGAATAGAACTTAGGCCAAACTGATTTCGTTACCTTGCTGATCCACTCTTTCTCATTGTCTGCTGGGTCTGTGAATACCATGCCTTTTGCTTGTAGCTCTTCACGGATCTTGTTTTCAGTATTCTCTAGATAAGCAAAGCTGTGTTCTGTTGCTTCCTGACCCGCTTCAAGAATGATCTTTTGCATCTCAGGTGTCTGTTGTTGGAAGACCGTTTCACTGACGATTAACGGCTCAAGTGAGAAGATGTAACGCAGGTTTGTGACGTACTTTTGTACTTCATTGAACTTCATCGCATGAACAGTGATGTATGGGTTGTCTTGACCATCAACCACACCTTGCTGCAGGCCGGTAAATGTCTCTGACCATGCCATTGGTGTTGGGTTTACACCCCATGCTTGGTACGAAGCAATCATAATTTCGTTACGAGGGACGCGAATCACTAACCCTTTAAGGTCTGCTGGCGAAGCCACTGATTTTTTAGAGTTGGTTAGAACCCTAAAACCAGAATAAGCCCAACCTACGATACGAACGCCTGCATCACGAATCGTGTTATCGACAAGATCTTGGCCCACTTGGCCTTGAGTTAATAGCACCGCTTCTTCTGCACTTTGAATGACGTAAGGCATGGTCAATAGACCAACCGTTGGAGAGAAAGGCGTCACGTTGTTGATCGCCAACACAGAGAAATCGAGAAGACCGATTGCCGCGTCGTTCACGGTGTCTTGCTCATTACCCAATTGACCATTCGGGAACAGGTCGATTTTGACTTTACCGTCTGTTTTTTGCTCCATCAATTCAGAAAATGATGTCGCTAATTCCCACTGAGTACCACCAGCAGCATCGCCGATAGCCATTTTGAAATTTGCTGCTGCCGCAGTATGAGATAGCATCGCTGTTGCTACAATTGTGACGCCAGCAATAATTTTATTTTTAATCAATTTCATAGTCTTAACCTTTCATATCATACAGACGTCCTGCCTGTACTTTGCTCACAAGGTGACCTGGTACAACTTTCCTGGTCGTAGTTCTATTTCCCTATTTTGGAAACAATGTTCGAGTAGCTAAAGCACTTCATCCTTTAACGAATACCACTGATAAAGGAACTGTTGCCCTACTCTTCGAAATGGTGCAAACATCTCAGATTCCACCACTTCCCTCACGTTGGGGAACGGAAGTTTTGATTCAAATATTGGCAAGTCAAGCTTATGACCTTCACCTGCGATCCACTGGGCAAGGCGCTTGCCTGCTTGAGCGGAGTACATCACACCATTGCCGCCATACCCTAGCGCGTAGAATATGGACTGCTTTGAATTCGGCTGATAGATTCTTGGCATCATGTCGTGGCTAACATCAACCCAACCCCACCATGAATAATCGATTTTGATCTGGTCGAGAGAAGGGAATTTTCGAGTAAGATCCGCTCTCAACATATCTTCGTATTTCTTTTCAGGTGCATTCTTGCCACTGATGGCACTGCGTGTACCAATCTGCACTCGGTTATCGGGTAACAAACGGTAGTAATGACGCAGAATTCTGGTATCAGTAATCACCTGATTGGTTTTGAAGTTACACGCGGCGATTTCGTCTTGAGTTAACGGACGTGTCACCATCGAGTTAGAAAGTACAGGTAATAGGCGATTCTTAAGCTCTGAATGCAAACCTTGGCTGGTGTAACCACCGGTACAAACACCGACAGAGCGAGCCTTAACCACACCACCTGGTGTTTTTAAGTAGTGCACACCGTTGCGCGTTTCCCAACCCATCACAGGGCTTGCTGGGTGAACTTTTACGCCGAGTGCTCTCGCCTTTCTTAGATAACCAAACGCCAGTTTCCCTGCATGGATGCCAATGCCTTCTGGTTCGTGCATTGCGCCTGCCGCTTCTTGATCACCAACGTAATCACGTTTTACGGTTTCCGCATCTAAGATCTGCGCATCGTAATCGAACGTGTCACGCAGCAACTTGGCTTCTTTTTCAAGTGTTGCCATCACTTTGGGACGATGGGCAACGTATAAGTGGCCGCCCGGCTGTGGGTCACAATCAATGTCTTTGATCAGAGACTTAAAGGTGTTCATACCATCGACGCATTCGCGGTGCATTTTTAGCGCGGTTTCGAGCCCCCAACGTTCAATCCACTGAGAGCGCTTCAAACGTCCTGACGCACACTGAGCCTGACCACCATTTCGGGTACTGCAGCCCCAACTCAAACGGTTAGCTTCAATCACAGTCGCTTTAATGCCGTACATTTCAGCAAGGTGTATTGCGGTGCTTAGGCCTGTGTAGCCTGAACCGATTATCGCCACATCGACATCCATATCCGATGTAATTGGGCCATCATCTTCAGGTGGCGCGCCTGCGGTATCTACCCAATAAGTCGGGGCGTATTCCTTGCCGTGACCTGGGCTCTTGTCTTTAAGTGGATCGTATTTTGGGTCGTATCTTTCTTTTGCTTGGGTACTTTCTTGTGCTTGGGTGCTTGTCACCTTTGGCGGCACATCGGCTGCCGGTTGTTCCATTACTAAACTCATAATTCGACTCTCCTAGTCATAACACGTGAACGGGTTGTGGTTTCGTGTCTAGCTCTTGGGAGTATTGCTGGGAGTCAAAAGAGGTCGTGTTTTACGGAAGGCATTTTTTACGCTGATTTTTCCATCTTTCAGGGTAAACACATCAACCATACGAGCTTCGATGACGGTGCCATCAGGGTTAGTCGCAGAGAACGTTGATTCGCTTACTGCGCGGTCACCACACACAAAGTGGACAGGGTCGCTCCAGGCTGCATCAGGAAAGTTCTGCCAAACCAATTCAAAGCTATTGCGAACGGCTTCGTACCCTTCGATAGTGTTTCCAAGTACGCCTTCTCCTGCCACGGTGTGGAAGACACAATCTTCGGTCATAAACGACATTAGCGCTTCAATATCATGGTTATTCCATGCATCACTGAAAGACTGTAAAAAGGCGGTGTCGACTTGGTTTTCCAGCACGAATGTCGGTGCATTGGTTTGCATATTCATATTCCAGAATCCTTTATGTTTTCGTTATTGGTTTAAATTTCAGTAGCTTTGCGCCACTTTTTTATTAGAGTGTTTAAACTAGATCTGTGAAATTTAACAACTCGATAACAAGCTTCGCCACTCTAACTTCGAGTTACTTTATAAACAATCTTTAAGCTCACAGATTTCATCTTTTTATAAATTAATTAGTGTTCTAATTTTATTTACACAGTCACTCACTAGATTTATACGAGGTCTAAATAAAATAATTAAAAATATTAGACTTTAGTCGAAGTCAAAATCTTGATGGTACTTTCGGCCATACTGCTCAAGCTGGCGATCATGAGTATTAACTTGTAATTCGATATTACCCTCACCTTTATTAATTGCTTGATTGTTATCTACATGGGCTTCATTTTTCAAATCAGCAAGTTTTTCTTCAATATATTCTGTCGGTTCATTTAAAACATTCATGGAGGTTAATTCCTTTATCAGGTTTACTTTCGCTGATGGAAGAATATGAACGGACACTAGACCGTTTGAATATTCTTTATCATCGTACAAAGGCTGAATGGCATCATTGCCACCTTCCTTAAATGGGTGAATGGAATACCACTTATCCTTTCGTTGCTCTTGTTGATCACAATCAGCCACATTGAATATCTGAGTTCTATTCAGGTCACATGGTGAGTTAAAAACACTAACCTTATGATAATCAATGGCTTTAATAATATTGATACAGTCTTTGCTTTGGCTATGACACACAGACCACAACGCATTGACCAGGTTATCTGTCCACTCAAGTAAACGGGTTGGAAACCCCTGTTTCTTGGCTAAACACATCAATAACCAATCATTTATCTCGTGTGCATTCAACGAATGCCCGCCATAAACTCTCACGGTCGAAAGAAGCTCTTGTTCGACACGGCGAATATTCTTTCGATTTGAGCGACCTAAGCTTGGCATCAGGTTATTATTTTCATAATCACACACGTTATAAATCAAACCACGATGCTCACTACACTCTGTAATAAGTGAATCGATTATTTTATACAGCTCGTCGAGTGAGCTTATATAATGTTTATTTTTCACAACATGCATACTACGATTCACTTAATTTAAATCCGGTAAAATCCAAATATCAACAACCCTATCAATCGATGATAAAAATCAACCAATAATAACGATTGACCAATAGTCAACGAGTGTCGTTATTTTATTTTCTTCTAAAATGATAATAAGTATATATATTCATAAACAAGTATCAGCATTATAACCATTCACTAAGTAGCTATGAGTTAATGGTCGATTAATAATAACGAGTAACAAAGTTTATATAGCTATAACCACTTATTTTCCTAATGAACATTTAATTAGTGTTCTAATGTTTAACTGGAAATTATTGAACTAAGCGTTTACGTTCTTCACCTAAGTCCTTTGCCAATACCCGTTAGTATTGCCCGACCACATTCTCGATAGCACTTTCTCTAACACTCTCGAGATTTCTGTGGCCGGACAAACTTCCTATGACTTATACGTAATCTTTGTATTTATCTAGGAAACGAACCGGTGTTGATAGTGCATCTCGGCGGAACGGGTCGCCCAATTCCTGAGTACACATAATTTCAATGATGGTTGTTTTGCCTTCGTTCATCTGCATGTCGATGGCTTTTTGCAAGGTTGGACCTACATCTTCTAGCTTATCAACCGTGATACCTTCAGCGCCCATAGCTCTTGCGATTTCTGCAAAGCTTTGGTTTTCAAGTTCACCAGCAACAAAGCGTCGGTTGTAGAAGTCGACTTGGTTCTTCTTCTCTGCACCCCATTGACGGTTGTGGAATACCACGGCTGTCACTGGAATGTTATGGCGAACACATGTCATGGTTTCCATCAAGCTCATGCCCCACGCACCGTCGCCTGCATATGAAATAGCGGGGCGATGAGGTGCCGCAGCTTTCGCACCAATGATGGTCGGGAACGCGTAACCACAGTTACCGAAACTCATTGCAGCAAAGAAGCTACGTGGTTTTTCAAAGCGTAAGTAGCTGTTTGCCACTGAGTTGATGTTACCGATATCCGTCGAGACCATAACGTCTTCTGGCATCGCTTTTTCTAGCTCACGCAATACTTGGCGTGGGTGTAAGTATTCGCCACCAGAGAACGGAGTCTCGTGTGAGTTTTCCTCAATCATATCCAAGCTGAAAGAGTCACGTTCGTGTGTCCACTCATCAAGCTCTTTTTCCCACAGTGCTTTCTCTGTTGCGACTGTGTCTTGACGAGCGCCTTTGTTGTCATCACACAACAGTGCGCGGCCTTCCAACCTTTCAGATAGAGCAACAGCTGCTGCTTTCG
Source organism: Vibrio sp. SG41-7 (assembly GCF_014164465.1). Taxonomy (NCBI): domain Bacteria; kingdom Pseudomonadati; phylum Pseudomonadota; class Gammaproteobacteria; order Vibrionales; family Vibrionaceae; genus Vibrio; species Vibrio sp. SG41-7. The sequence goes on from NZ_JACJFF010000063.1 coordinate 21,477, forward strand.
CATCACCACAGATACCAACCGAAATCTTCTTAACCAGACCAAGCATCTTGTTGTCAGCATCAATCTGAATGATTTTCGCGTTCTTCGGCCAGTAGTCCATGCCATGTTGAGGCAAGGTACCAAATGGACCAAGACGTGTACCCAAAGCGATAACCACATCCGCTTGAGCCATCAATTTCATTGCTGCTTTCGAACCTTGGTAGCCTAAAGGACCACACCATAATGGGTGACTAGCAGGGAAAGAGTCATTGTGTAGGTAGCTGTTCACAACAGGAGCACCCAGTCTTTCTGCTAATGCCGCACACTCTTGAACTGCATCTGCCATGACCACGCCGCCACCAGAAATGATGACTGGGAACTTCGCTTCAGCAATCAGGTCTGCCGCTTCATTTAGAGATTTTTCACCACCTGGACCACGGTCTAAGCGCGCGGGTTTAGGGATCTCGGTTTGTGTTTCACCGTAGAAATAGTCACGTGGAATATTCAGTTGAGTTGGGCCCATTTCACTCATTGCGCGGTCAAAACATCGGCCTGTGTATTCCGCCATACGGTCTGGGTGCGTTACGTGTCCTTGATACTTAGTAAACTCTTGGAACATTGGAAGCTGGTTACATTCTTGGAAACCACCTAAGCCCATTGTTTTAGTGCCTGTCTCTGGCGTCACAATTACGACCGGGCTATGTGCCCAGAACGCAGCTGCAATTGCTGTTACACAGTTACTAATACCAGGGCCATTTTGCCCGATGACTACACCGTGGCGACCCGATACACGAGAATAACCATCTGCCATGTGGGCAGCGCCTTGCTCGTGTACTACTGGAACCAATCGAATGCCAGCAGGAGCAAAGATATCCATTGCGTCCATAAATGCCGACCCCATGATGCCGAACATATCGGTAACATCATTAGCAACCATAGTTTCAACGAACGCTTCTGATGGTGTCATTGTTACTGTGCCGGAAACAACCGTACGTTTTTCTTGCTCGCTCATTCTTCCATTCTCCTTGAGTTAACCAAAATTTCATTTTTCGGAATGAATTGTCTCTTTTTCGAATTCATTTTCACCTTAGTAGTAGAATTTTTGCGCGTCAACTTTTTATATTAAATTGGAACAATTCATTCTAATTAATAAAACTGGATCACATTATTGGTAGTTTTTCGTACAAAAAGTGCCGTTAACTTAACTGGAGCTGTTAATAATCGATGACATATCGCGATAGCAGCGACAAGTGATGAGCTATATAGAGGGAAATATGATGAAAGAGGCGGAATTGGTACCAACGCAGCCGGTAAGCGTGAGAGAACGCTTTGGCATCGACAGTAACCTAACCGTGATGGCATTTGAACATCCGGGTGAATATGTGCCGAGAGTCGATCCTAATTACTGTTTTGACCCCGAAGTGACGCTGGCTATATTGGCAGGGTTCACCTCCAATCGTCGCACATTGATACAAGGCACGCACGGAACGGGCAAGTCTTCTCACATTGAGCAAATTGCCGCGAGATTGAATTGGCCGTGTTTGAGGATCAACCTAGACGGACACCTGAGTCGATTGGATTTCATAGGTAAAGACAGCATCGTCATTAAAGACGGAATGCAGGTAACAGAGTTTAAAGAAGGCATTCTTCCTCAGAGCATTCAACAACCCATCGCACTGGTATTAGATGAATACGACGCTGGTCGCCCTGACGTGATGTTTGTGATTCAACAACTGTTAGAGCAAGATGGCAAATACACCTCTTTAGAACAAAACCGAGTGATCACTCCTCACCCTTCTTTCCGCCTGTTTGCTACCTGCAACACGCTTGGCTTGGGTAATTTTTCAGGTTTGTATTCGGGTACTCAAGTACTTAACCACAGTCAGTTAGATAGATGGAACATCATCGCTACACTCAACTATTTAGATCCACAACATGAAACTAAGATCGTGTTATCCAAGCTTCCAGATCTAAATAATGAAAGTGGCCGACAATTGGTTGAGAAAATGATCGCGACCGCCGGATTAACGCGTAACGGGTTTCGGGCTGGTGACCTTTCGACAGTGATGTCTCCGCGAACGGTACTCACTTGGGCCGAAAACATCCAAATATTCGACGATGTAGCAACGGCATTTAGACTGTCATTCTTAAATCGCTGCGAAGACGAAGAGAAAGAGCTAGTCAGTGAATACTATTTCCGCTGCTTTGGTGAAGATCTAGAAACGCATGCTCAAAACTATTCGCACTCGGAGTCGTAAACCATGGCCAATGTTTCTTCTCAGCAGAAAAAGATCCTCGATCTTGGCGTATCTGTCGCAAGAGCGATCAGTGGTGAGTTGAGTCTGAATTATCGGGGAGAGCGTCTCTATAAAGGCAATAGCCCTTGTTATTATCAGTCTGCACATACTAACGATCTCACCTTTGTTTCTCGCCATGAGCTGAAAAACAGCAAACTATCGATGCAAGGTAAGATCGATTCATCGGCACTGCGACTATTGCTTTCAGACGTTGACCTGCATTATTCATTACGCCCTCAAAACGAAATAGAACGTCTGCTTTACGACTTCTGCGAACAGGTACGAATTGAATCGCAAGTCCCGTCTTATCTGAAGGGCGTGATCACTAGTATTCAATTCAACTTTGCATATTGGAGCGACCAATATCATCAAAATGGCTTCACCGAATCACGAATAGGCATGTTGCTGTTTACACTGATGCAGGTCATCCACACCCGCTTAACTGGCGTTCCAGTTTCGGAGCCTATCGCTGAAACCATTGAATCGACTCGCGCCGGCATCGTGCCTACTTTTGGTCACTGTCTGAAGCGCTTAAAGCAGCATCGAGCCGACCAGCAACAGTTTGCGCACTGCGCTAATGAGCTTGCCGCCCTTGCACAAGAGTTAGTCATCCAAGAACAAGAAAGTGATAACTCGCCCACTCCAACGGCCGAAGAAGACATTAAGATCCTTGCGCAGCTAGCCTTGATTGTTGATGGTGACATTCAAGATGAAGACGTCGATAGCGACATCACGGGCAATAGTAAGGTATTCGAGCTTTCGGGCGCGAATTATCAGGTCTTTAATTCAGAATTTGATCAAGTCATCGCCGCAGACAAACTCGTCAGGCGCGCCCTATTGTTCGAACTGAGACAAAAGCTCACCGATGACATCATGGCGAGACAAGTAAACACTCGCCGTTTAGCCGCTATGCTTACTAGCTTTGTTGCCACACCACAGAGGAACAGACGTCAGGACCATTTAGAAGAAGGCATTGTTAACGCCACCACCATCACCAAGCTCATCACGTCGCCATTGGATCGCACTGTCTTTTATCAACCTGACATCGGCGCATCTCATCAATGTGCCATCACGTTTTTGATGGATTGTTCTGGTTCAATGCAAAAGCACAGTCACAAGCTAAGTTTGTTGATAGATACGATTCTCAAATCCGTAGGATTGGCTGATATCCCATTTGAGATCATTGGCTTCACTACCAACAATTGGAACGGTGGCAAGGTCTATCGACAGTGGCTTAAACAAGGCCAACCCAAGCATCCAGGCCGCTTGAACGAAGTTCGGCACATCGTGTTTAAGGATTTTGATACGCATTGGAGACGATCTCGCCTTGGCATTGCGAGTCTTCGTAAAGCAGACGTCTTTAAAGAAGGGATTGATGGCGAAGCGGTGCAGTTCGCTAGCCAGCGGTTGCAACAGCACACTGCTCAACGAAAGGTTTTGATCGTGTTCTCAGACGGCTGCCCAATGGATACCGCCACCAGCACCGCCAACGATCAGTTCTATTTGGATAACCACCTAAAACAAGTCATTGAACGTGAGTCGATCAAAAACGGAATTGAGATTCATGGCGTGGGGATGGGCGTCGATTTAAGCCCGTACTACCGCAGTAACATCACCTTAGATGTGCAGGAGAGCTGCTTATTTGGATTATCTAAGAGCGTATTTGAGATGCTAAAGCGCTGACGTGTCAGTGAGGAGGGAGTCATCAAGCATTAAACGAGAATCAAGCCCTCCTCCTTCAAAGATAACTTTGATAAAGAAAACGTTCTAAGCCAAAAATAACGACCATGCAGAGACCGCCATCAAGTACCCACCAATCAACATCAACACAATAAACACTAACTTTCTGAGTTGATCATTAGACAACGGCGGTGGGAAACGTCGAGCAAACATCGTGACAAGCGCCACCAAGGGAACAGCAATAGCAGATAACCACAGTATGCTCTGTTCCATGTCGCCTGCAGCGTAGACATTGACCGTACGTGACATCGACGTACAAGCGAACACCATCAGCAGTGTGCTTCGCACCAGATCGAGAGAAAAAGGTTGCCGATAGAGATGATAAACAATCGGTGGACCTGCCATCCCAAATAACCCACCCGCTAACCCAGAGCTAAAGCCTGAGACAAGGAAAGATACGGTTGCCGAGCGATCCTTTCTGGTTTTAGGTTTGAACATAAAACTCAAACCTGCGAATAGCACCATCGCACCCAATAGTCCTCGAAGAATATGCGTTGCCGAATCGCTTAACTCGTCCAGCAAGTACACCCCCATCGAAACGCCGGGAATAATACCGATGACCAACACCACCAGAATCTTGAGTTCCCCAAGCAGTGGCTTACCCATCAATGCGACCAAGCAATTGAACAAGGTCACAATACTGACCACAGCGGCTATAACGGGTAAGGAAACCAGATTAAGGCTAACCGTTAAACCAATCACGATGATACCGAGGCCAAATCCAGTGACAGTTTGAAAATAGGTACCTACCGCAATAGTGGTAAGAATGGCGAGTAAAACAGGTAACTCCATTAGCTATCCTAATTAGGTTGTTTGGGGGCTGGATATGAGTGCGAATTTGAGTGCTAGATTCAGGAGCGAGATGTTAATACCTAAATTCAAACGTCGACTCTTGTCTTTCTTCAACCTCAGCTTCACTATCAGCCTTAGAGTCAGACACTTTCTCTTGCTGTGCTTGCACTGCGGTCACCGCGATCACATTAAAGATGTCTTGTGCGCAACACCCTCTTGATAAGTCATTCGCAGGTTGATTTAACCCTTGTAACAGTGGACCAATCGCAACTGCCCCGCCTAACCTTTCCGCAAGCTTATAACCAATATTACCGGCTTCTAGATTGGGAAATATCAACACGTTCGATTGACCTTTCACCTCTGAATCTGGCAGCTTTTTCGCGGCAATCTCAGTCACAATCGCGGCATCGAGTTGAACATCCTGATCGACGGCGATTCCGGGACAACGCTGTTTCACGAGTTGAGCCGCGTTACGAACCTTATCGACCGATTCGTGCTTGGCACTGCCGTTGGTCGAAAACGACAGCATTGCGACTTTAGGTTCTTCCATCAGTAGCGTTTGAGCGCTGTTTGATGCGGCCACTGCAATCGATGCTAGCTCGGTTTCATTGGGGTTAATCACCAAACCACAGTCACTGAAAATCATGCCGCCTTTAAGATTATGGAAAGGCTCACACAACATCATCAGAAAGAAACTGGACACCAATTCACTGTCTGGCGCGGGGCCGATAATCTGAAGCGCAGCTCGCACCACATCAGACGTGGTATAAACCGCACCATTAACTGTGCCATCCACCAGCCCCTCTCTGACCATCAAATTGGCAAAAACGAGCGGGTCTAGAACCAGCTCTAGCGCATCATCGTAAGTCATACCTTTCGCTTTTCTTAATGTATACAACCGCTCAGCGAGTACTTCTTTGAGTGATGACGCCTGTGGGGAAACAATATGAATGCCCACAAGATCAATGTGATGCAATTCTGCAGCAGCGATGATCGCTGGTTCATCCCCGACTAAGGTGATGTAAGCGAGCTGTTTGTCTATCGCCATTCTTGCGGCTGCTAGTACTCGCGGGTCCTCAGCTTCACTCAAAACCACTCGCTTACGATCTAAGTGAGCCTTATCAATAATCCGTTCAATCGCCTTCATCTTAAATTCCATTTATTGAGATTAATTGTTCCATAATTTGTATTTATATTATTGGAATAATAAAAAAGGTCAAATTTTATTCAGATAATTGAAGAATAATGATTTGGTATGTACACTCTTAGGCATAGACATATCGCAAGGATGGATCATTATATGCAAACAGAAACACCACCAGTTCAAGGGGATACACCGACTCTCCGACTTTTTGCACTATTAGAGGTGATAGCGCAAAAAGACGAGTTTATTTCTCTTCAAGGATTAGTCGAAGAAACTGGACTGCCAAAACCTACGCTGCACCGAATGCTTCAGCAGTTAGAAGCGGCAGGCATCATTCAAAGAGACGGCGATGAGAAGCACTACAGCTCAGGTATTCGACTCAGAAAGCTTGCCGAAAACCTATTGTTGAATAGCACCATGCACAGTGCCCGACGCACTATTCTTGAAAACCTGAGAGCAGAAGTTGGTGAAAGCTGTAACCTAACGGCGCTATCAAGTGGCGAGATCATCTATCTTGATCGTGCAGAAACTGAAGCACCCCTTCGTTTTCATCTACACCCAGGTTCTCGCGTCCCAGTGCATTGCTCAGCAAGCGGAAAACTGTTTTTGGCGCACATGTCTAAGTCACAGCGCAGACGATTAATTGAAAATGTGCCACTGACTCAATACACCGTGAACACTATTACCGACTATTCAATGTTAGAGAAAGACATCGAAGAAGCGAAAATCCAAGGCTTTGCGATTGATGACGAAGAATTTTTGCCGGGCTTAGTCTGTATCGCCGTGCTGATCCCGTCATCTACGGGTCAATCAAACCTCGGCCTAGCGATACAAGCGCCTGTAATTCGAGTCAAACCTGATGAAGCGATCAAGTACCTACCCGCTCTTCAAAAAGCAGCAAAAGCGCTAGCGAAAATAGAGTCTGATAATTGGAGTCAACAATAGGTCATTTTCTTAGACCGCTTCGAGTGGCTATCGCTTCGAAAGCAACAACTTAAGCACTAACGAACTAACGAGCTAACGAGCTAACGACCACTATCTTCGACCAATCAACGGTTGGTCGAAGTCATTTGAACACTCGCCAACCCGCATATAAGCAACACGTCTAAAGTAATCACAACAAAGGAATCACGATGCTAAACATTAAGAACCAGCACTTACTCTCTTTTATGGTGACAGAAGCGAACAACGCAGTTGCAGTCACAAACCCAGCGACGGGTGAACTCGTCGGACACGCACCTATTTCATCACAAGCAGAGTTAGCAAACGCGATTGAACGTGCTCATGTTGCACAGAAAGAGTGGGCCAAGGTTCCAGCTAAATCTCGTGCTGCATCACTACACCGTTGGCACCAACTGATCCTTGAAAACAAAGAAGATCTTGCTCGAATCATGACGATTGAGCAGGGTAAACCGTTAGCAGAAGCGACAGGCGAAGTCGTGTATGGCGCGAGCTTTATTGAGTGGTTCGCAGAAGAAGCCAAGCGTACTTATGGTGATTCTATTCCTAGCACAGTCGCAGGCAAACGCTTGGTGACCATCAAGCAGCCTATTGGAGTCTCGTGTGCAATTACGCCATGGAACTTTCCTATTGCAATGATCACTCGTAAAGCAGCTCCAGCCTTGGCAGCCGGTTGTAGCTTTGTCGTAAAACCTTCAGATGAAACACCGCTTTCTGCGTTTGCTGTGGTTGAACTGGCTTATCAAGCGGGTATCCCGAAAGATCTACTTCAAGTCGTTCTTGGTGAAAGCCCTGAGCAAGTTGGCACCCTATTCACTTCTCATCCACTGATTAAAAAAATCTCTTTCACGGGCTCGACTCGAGTCGGCAGTATCTTGATGGCTCAAGCGGCAAAAGGCATCAAACGCACTTCTATGGAGCTCGGTGGCAACGCACCTTTTATTGTGTTTGACGATGCAGACATCGACGCGGCGGTTCAAGGCGCAATGGCGTCAAAATTCCGTAACGCGGGACAAACATGTGTCTGTGCAAACCGATTCTACGTTCACAGTAAGGTATACGATGAGTTCGTGGCTAAATTCGATAAAGCGGTTCAACAGCTTAAGATTGGTAACGGCTTAGATGAAGGTGTCACCATTGGTCCTGTTGTCAGTCAGAATGCGAAGAACAACATCCAAGCATTAATAGACAGAGCGGTAGAACAAGGCGCTACACCTGTGACGCCAACTCAAGAGCTTGATGGGCTTTTCCTTCAGCCTGTCATTCTTAAAAATGTGAAACACAGCATGGACATTGTTCAGCAAGAGATCTTTGGTCCTGTCGCTCCTGTGATGCAATTCGAGACAGACGAAGAGCTTATTGAGATGGCAAACGACACCATTTATGGATTAGCGTCGTACTTCTACAGTCAGAACATTCATCGAGTATGGAACATCGCAGAGGCACTTGAGTACGGTATGGTCGGTATTAATGATGGCCTCATCTCAACCGAGGTCGCGCCCTTCGGCGGTGTTAAGCAATCAGGTATTGGCCGTGAAGGAGCTAAAGAAGGCATTGATGAGTACATGGATATTAAGTATCTGTGTTTTGGTAGTAACTAGGTCTCGGAAGTAGTTAGGCTTGGTCGTAACTAAGCCTGACTCTTAGACATCAGCAAGCTTAAACATCGAATAGCCCTACTACCACCTCTCTTCTAAGATTCCCACACACAAAAAAAAAAAGGCTCTTCGACGTTTTGTGTGGATTTGGGTTAAAATATGCACCTCCTAAATAGGCTCCAATACAAGGTCCAGCCACATTGAATTCTTCTGATATTTTTATGCTCGGGTTGGGGCTGCAAGCACCC